>JASJFV010000083.1:0-3900 GCA_033791885.1 Gammaproteobacteria bacterium
CATGTTCGCGTTGCAGTGCATAGACTACTTTTGAACGGAATAGCCGTGTCTTGTGCTCGACAAATTCACTGAAATTGCTTTGCTCTTTTGTTCTACGACCAAACATCACTTTCTCCAGATATAGACAATTTTTCGATCTGAGATATGGGGGACAGAAGATTGATAATCGTCTGATTACCAGGATAATTTATGCTTCATGAAATTCAGTATCTTGTCTTGCGCGTTATATCACTTATTCGGGTAAATTGAATCTATTGTGGAAACTACTTATTTCCACTTCGTGTCGATTGAGGACTATCAAAATGGACGACTTGAGCCAGTTCCGGGGTGTCAACTCCGGGTCGGCAGCGGTCATCTTCTCTACCTGGGAGAAACCCACAAAAAACCACCCGAAGGTGACTCTTAGTTATGCCTGCTATCTAGCCCTGCCCCGAATGGGTGGACATTTCTAAATTGCCCTAAAGTCGGACTTAACTAGTGGTTCACTTTTTACGGGGAAAATCAAACAACGCTCATGCAATACTATTGTGACTTATTGTTTCGTATAACCCAGACATCCTGTGGAAAACCTTCCAGTGCAGGCCCAGGTAAATGTGATATCAACTCGAGTCCATTATGCAGTAGCTCAGATTCGATAAATTTTGGTGGATGATAGGCTACGAAACAACGCTTCCCCTCTTTTATATGTCCTCGTACAACAAGCTTTCCATTTTCATATTTAGTCAGCTCTTCCTCTAAAAGGTTAAATTTAAAAAAATCACCATGCGTGGTGAAGATGATCAAACCACCTGGTTTGACCACACGCCTTAGTTCAGAAATCCAGTCGATATGCATTTTTTCTGAAAGGTGCGTGAAAACAGATAAATTATATAAACAGTCGTATGAATTTTCGTCACATGGCAACGGAGGACTGACTGAGTTGCACATAAATGTGATGTCATCAATATTTTCCTGACACCAGGATATAGAATCAGGATTGTAATCAAACCCATACAACTGTGCATTACTCTTATCAAGGAATGGTCGTATGTGTCTTATGATTCTCGCAGGGCCACAGCCCCATTCACATATTGACACCTCTTGTGTTTCCAGGTTTTCATCAATTAATTGACAAATATACTTCGCATGAGCGATGCCAGAGTGGTAGTAGACAGACCAGTTCGTATGCCCGTACGCGTCATATGCAAGAAAGGATGGTGGTAATTTAAAATCAGGGTGTTCTTTTATAAATTGAGCATTTCCTTTCCGGGTGTTCTTTGTTGAAAGCAAATATCTTACGTTATCGGCCAGTTGCAACAGATGAAATTTTCTCAATCCATGTACGAACCTTTGTTTAGTTTTTTTTATATTCATTTTCTTTGAAATCTATATAGCCATGTAAGCTGAAATAATATAATTCTAATTACCTGCCTTTATAAAACCTTAACGTTATGTATGTTATTGACTAGCAGGAGACATGGCTTAACAGTGACAGGGTCTACAGTAATTTATGTACAAGTATTAACTTCATATTAAAGATTGAAAATAATAACACACAGGTGTCCGTTTTGGGTTGTTAATGGTTGTCTTCACTACCAGGGATGCCCCTATGGGAGAAACTTCTTCCAGTTCTAACGGCTACCGGGTTTTATATTGCCAACCTGCTGATTGTTATTATCATGTCCGTCGCCGTTTACGTACATCTTCACCCCTGTGTACCGGCCAAGATCCTGACTTTTGGCTATAAACCAACAGTGACGACGGTGATGACACTGCTGCTGGCTGTATTGAGTATGTATCTGCAGCGTATAATATCTTCGGAAAATATATAGGTTTATAAAATCTCCAGACACACCTCTGTCAGAAGAGAAGGCGCTACTTTGGATTCGATGATGTAGTCTGGTTACAAAATTTCTATGGAGATAGTTACAATGCGACGCGACACCATACTGTTCGACATTAATGAAACGGTTCTCGACCTCAGCTCATTGAAGCCAAAGTTTAAGGCAGTTTTTGGGGATGAAGCTGTCACAGCAACATGGTTCTCGATGCTTTTGCACACTTCAACAGTCTGTGTGATAACAGATATCAAGAGCAACTTCGCGACATTAGCTGGTACCATGCTTGATGCGATTGCTGCTCGTTTGGGCGTTGATCTCTCAGATGAAATCCGTGCAGATATTCTCAGCAGCTTTGCCAGCTTGCCCCCTCACGCGGACATCAAATTGGCACTAACCATGCTGCAGTCTGCCGGTTACCGTACCATGGCTTTCTCAAATTCATCACTCAAGCTGGTAACTGCTCAGATTGATAATGCAGGTTTAACGGAGTATTTCGATAACATAGTCTCAGTTGAAGAAACTGGAAGTTTCAAGCCTGATCCTAAAGTCTATAAGTTCGTCGCCAGGCACATCAACCGGCCAATCGAAGAGTTACGCCTTGTAGCCACTCACGATTGGGATACGCATGGCGCCCTGTCTGCTGGAATGCACGCGGCGTACATCGACCGTTCCGGGGTGCCCTATCATCCGCAGTATCGCCGTCCAGATGTCTACGGAACAAGCATGGATGATGTCGTTAAGCAAATAATTGCTCGGGATGGTGATCAGTAGTAAAGAATGTCTTGCGAAGCGAGCTAGACGACGATGACTGCCATATAAATCAGGATCTGATGAATACAAACCCCGATCTGATGCGGGAGTAGAAATTCATGATTATGTCCAGTTCAGTTCGGGGATCATTCCATAATGTTGAAAAATATCTATAAAGTCTAATCGAATAAGTAAAGAAGGTGTGCAGGTACCTGTAACCTATAAAAGTTTGCAATGATGGATTTGGCGCAAAAGGCTTTCATTGAAGCAGCCAGACGCTTTGAAGGCCCCACAGAAATACACATCAGGAATCTCATGGAACAGGTAATGGAAACTGGTATGGCGCCTTATGACTTTGTTATATGGTACAGGGCGAAAATAAACTCGGCTGTGGAGGAAGTATTCGATCGGGCAATATGAAAGCGATTCAAAATTGCCAGCTGGATGTTCAGCCTGGCCGAATTTAGTAATAGCCAGGACGAAGCCCGTGGGAGATATGATGGTGGTCTACATGATAGGGTATCCACGTTGATTCCTGATACACCAGACGATCGCAAAGAACGACTCAGACTGAAGTGTGAAATACTGGCAAGCTTATAGTTATTGTTCGCATAGTTCATGCCTGGATGGCAGTTTCAAGTCGTTAGTAGTCGTTCTCATAAAGAAAACCCGTACGGCTCATCGAGTGATTCCTTTCGGTTGTCTGATCGACCGATTGACGTAATACATGGACTCAATCCTTATTTCGGTTATCAAAGTGGCACTATTGATGTTGATCAGAGACTCCCTTTACCTTTAGGATATATAATGTCACATATTAGAAGAATATCGGGATATACAAAATAATGAATAAAATACTCAAGTTCGCAGGCTATATTTTCGCTGGATTAGTTTCTTTACTGGTCGTTGCAGTGATTATCCTCAAGCTCATTCCTGATACGCAATACAATAACTGGATCACCTCCGCAACACAGTCAGCCACCGGGCGGGATTTTTCCATCGGAACACTGGAACTAGATATCGGCACCGCCTTGCGCGTCAGGGCAGATAAAGTGCGGATGGCCAATGCTGACTGGGCTAAACAGGACGACATGCTCCTGATTGACCACCTTGAAGCAGATTTCGGCCTGCTGGCCTTGCTTGCCGGAAAAGCAGATATCCGTGCAGTGGTCGAACAGGCAGAGGTGCTGGCTGAAAATAATGCAGATGGTATCAGCAACTGGACAATGGGCACGGGAGAACCGGAAGAAGATGCAGATGAACTGGAAGTAGATCAGGACGAGTTCTCGGGCTTGCCGCTACACCCTGTTATCCGTGAAATCCGTATCGA
>JASJFV010000084.1:0-7211 GCA_033791885.1 Gammaproteobacteria bacterium
TCGCAGTGAATGGCCATGTCCTTTGCAAGAAGCACAATGCCGTAGCTGTGCCGTTTCAGACCTTGCCCTACGGGGCTTACAGGTTGATTCACAATCAAGACGAAACTTTGAAAGCATGCCTGGGCCTGGTGAAAAGTCTCCTTAAGGTTAAACCGAATCAAATTTCAGTCTTCTGTTTCAGTAACCTTCAGGATAACGACGTCTTCAACAGGCACATCTGCATGGCCGCCGCTATTGCCCGTAGCAACACCTGCAATCTTGTCGACAACGTCCATACCTTCAGTGACCTTGCCAAAAACACAATATCCCCAGCCCTGTGAGTTTTTCCCGCTGTGATTGAGAAAGCCATTGTCTTTCAAGTTAATGAAGAACTGGGCTGTCGCTGAATGCGGGTCGCCGGTTCGGGCCATGGCGATGGTTCCACGGTCATTACCCAGGCCGTTATCGGCTTCATTTTCAATCGTGCTCAGGGTCTGTTTCTGTATCATGCCAGGGTTGAAGCCACCTCCCTGAATCATGAAATCCGGGATAACGCGATGAAATACAGTATTATCGAAGAATTCATCGGTTATATATTGCTTGAAATTTGCCACAGTTATCGGTGCTTTTTCGGCATCCAGTTCAATAGAGATATTGCCGAAATTGGTTTCCATTGTAATCATTTTGATTTTCTACCTGTAAAAAACGAAAAAGTATATCATGACAGAGCAATAAGATTCATTCAGCGTTGGCTGAAAATCCAGCTGAGTTTTTGATGTAATTTATTGTTGCTAATGGAATGGCCTCTGCTGTGTCTATAGCAGGCCTTTTCCGGTAAAATCCAGCCCTCGATAACCACCAATTGTGAATCTTCTGATCATCGTATTATGCTTGAAATCTACAATAGCCTTGCGCGCAAGAAAGAGCCCTTTACACCGATAATCCCCGGTAAGGCAGGAATCTACGTTTGTGGCATGACAGTATATGACCTGTGTCATATCGGTCATGCCAGGGTGATGGTCGTATTTGACCTGGTAACGCGCTATCTCCGCAACAGGGGATATGATGTCACCTACGTTCGTAATATTACTGATGTTGATGACAAGATCATTGCCCGGGCAATTGAGAATAACGAAAGTATTCAGGATCTCACCGGGCGTTTTATCGATGCCATGCATGAGGATATTGACCGTTTAGGGGTGCTGCGCCCTGATCACGAACCCCGTGCAACTCAACACATGGACGAGATTATCACTCTGATCGGGCAACTTATGGAAAATGGTTTTGCTTATCAGACAAAGACCGGAGATATCTGTTTTCGTGTACGCAAGTTTGAACAATATGGGCGATTATCGGGTGAGTCGCTGGATGATTTACAGGCTGGCGCACGCATTGAAATAGAGACTGACAAAGATGACCCGCTTGACTTTGTGCTATGGAAACAGGCCAAAGAGGGCGAACCAAGCTGGCAATCTGAATGGGGTGATGGTCGCCCCGGCTGGCACATAGAATGCTCGGCTATGTCGATGAGCAGCCTGGGCGAACACTTCGACATCCATGGCGGCGGTCAGGATCTTCGTTTCCCGCATCATGAAAATGAAATTGCGCAGTCAGAGTGTGCTACCGGGCATACCTTTGTGAATGTATGGATGCACAATGGTTTCGTCCGTATCGACGATGAAAAAATGTCCAAGTCGCTAGGCAACTTTTTCACTATCCGTGACGTACTGAATACCTACCACCCGGAAATCCTGCGCTACTTTATTATCAACAGTCATTATCGCAGTCCGTTGAATTACAGCGATGACACACTGGATCAGTCAAAAGCGGCGCTTGAGGGCTATTACCTGGCTCTGGATGGGTTTGATATAGCTGAGAACAGTGAACTCGATAGCGAAATTTCCGCTCCCTTTATAGCAGCAATGGATGATGATTTTAATACACCAGAGGCTCTGTCCGTTCTGTCTGCTTTACGACGAGACATTAATACGGCGCGCCAGTCAGGCGAGCAGGAAAGGGCGCTCTTCCTTGCGGGTCAGCTGAAATCTTTAGGCGCCATCCTTGGTCTGTTTCAGCTTCAGCCTATTGAGTTTCTTCGAGGTATTTCCGGCAATGTTGAGACGGGAGGGCTTACTGATGCCGAAGTCGATGCCCTGGTTGAAGAAAGAACCCTGGCGCGTGCAGAAAAAAACTGGTCCAGAGGCGATGAAATTCGGGATCAACTGAACAATGCTGGAATCGTGCTTGATGACTCGGCAAGCGGTACGCGCTGGCGCAGGGAGTAGACGGACTGGCTGTCTCATATCTGACAGATGATGTGTAAATACATAGTGTGTATAATCCGCCGACAGATTCGAGCAGGTTAAAAATGTTAATTGTCTATTGAATCCATTGATACGGTTTGTATTTCAATAGATGATTTTTGAAACTCAGGTGAAATCGGTAATAAAAATGAATAAACGTCAATTAGTCTCATTTAGTCCAAAATCTTTATTCTTGTACTCGCTGCTGTTATTTGCCATGGTCTTACCGGCCCAGGTATCTGCTCAGCTAATCGCACTGGACAGGGGCAAGACTCCGGAAGAAAAAAGGACCGGTTGGTTACCGTACATATTTGCTACTGAATCACTCGGATGGGCGCTCGGTGCTGGCGGGTTTTCAGCTGGCGGCAAGCTACAGCCACAGTCCAGTCTGTTCGGTACCGCTTTTGTGACGACAAACGAATCCGCGCTAGTTTCCGGTGCATGGAGCAACCATCGATTTGGCAAATCCCGCTTTTTCTTTGATGGCTTTGTGCTAGCCGATCATTTTACCGACCAACGTTTCTATCTTGGACAGAACCTTGATTCAAACGAACCACGTCCAGGCAGTAATGATTCTGACCCGGAGAATTATGTCACTGGCGTCAGTAATGAAGTGACCGTTAATGCTACCTTGAAATATCGCCTGCCCATTGGCAGTATCAAAGATGATCCGGTAGCCGTCTATCGTCTCTACCAGGGTTTACTGGAATCCGGTCCCCAGGGAGGAAGAACCTGGAACCCGATGACCAGTGGTCAAACGACAGTGGCCGGAAAATTCTTTTACACCTATCGTGATCTTGATGATTTCGTCTTCAATGAAAGGGAAAATGAACCTATTGACCAGGAGGTTTTTGCTAAAACCAACGGCCTCGAGTTCTGGCTGGAGTATGATAATACGGATTTTCCACGCAACCCGACTATGGGCAGCCGCCAGCTGCTGAAGGTAACCAGTGACTTTGGCTGGGGCGAAAGCAGGGATAGCTGGACAGTTCTGGAAGGTGATTTCTCCAAGCATTTCAACCTCGGAAAATCAGACTGGTTCCGCCAGAAATCACTGGCATTGAATTTCTGGACTGCGAATACTCCTGACTGGGAGGAAAATGCGAATGGCACTATTAGCCATCAGCCACCACCAAACTATGGTGCCAGCCTCGGTGGTTATGACCGTATGCGTGCCTATCCGAATGGACGTTTCCATGACAAGGCCGCGGTCTACTATTCTGCAGAACTACGCTTTATTCCGCAGACTCAGCCGTTACGCAACCTGCCGCTGCTGAACTATTTTGAAATTGACTGGTGGCAGCTGGTTCCCTTCGTCGAAGCTGGCAGAGTTAGTGATGAATATAACGGCGATCTGTTTTTCAAGGATCTCAAGGTTGATGCGGGTATCGGTCTGCGCCTGATGGCTTTCCGTTCCGTGGTTCGACTGGACTGGGCGGTGTCTGATGAAGGTAGTTCTGTCTGGGCGATGATACAGCAGCCATTCTCACGCCAGGGTCAATAAAAAAGGCAGTAAAACCTTTCCCCACAAGGGTCGCGGGTCTATTTTAGCCTGATTCTATTGTTACGATAGAGATTAGTGCAAAAAAGCCCGCTTTGTCTATTGACCGCGCTGGGTCTTATTAGTAAGTTCTAATGTTTTGCATTGTTTAGCTATATTAGCGGTTCGTCTGCGTCACTGTGATGTATTCGAGCCTGATTGCTATCAGTGAATTATTAATATTTTTGAGGTGAAATCAGTGGAATTAACCGGTGCACAAATTCTGGTCAAAGCGCTGGCAGATGAGGGAGTAGAGTATATCTTCGGCTACCCTGGCGGTGCGGCACTGCATATCTATGATGCGCTCTACCAGCAGGATGATGTGAAGCATATTCTGGCCCGCCATGAGCAGGGCGCAGGTCATGCTGCAGATGGTTATGCCCGTTCCAACGGCAAGCCCGGCGTGGTCCTGGTGACTTCAGGCCCGGGAGCGACGAATGTTGTTACCCCTGTTGCCACCGCACATATGGATTCAATCCCTATGGTGGTCATTACTGCCCAGGTTCCATCTCACCTGATCGGTGATGATGCTTTCCAGGAAGTTGATTCAATTGGTATCACACGGCCCTGCGTAAAGCATAATTTCCTGGTCAAGGATGTTCGCGATCTTGCCACAACAATCAAGAAAGCCTTTTATGTTGCCACCACGGGCAGACCGGGTCCGGTTGTAGTGGATATACCTAAAGATATTACTGCCAATACGACAGAGTACATCTATCCGAAAAGCATCAGCATGCGATCCTATGCGCCAGTTTCAGAAGGGCACAGCGGGCAGATTCGCAAGGCAGTACAGGTGTTGCTTGGTGCCAAGCGCCCTGTAATCTATTCAGGTGGCGGGATAATTTTAGCCAACTGCAGTGACAAGCTGACTGAACTGGTACGTCTGCTCGGCTATCCATGCACAAATACCTTGATGGGGCTGGGTGCTTACCCGGCAACTGACCCGTTATTCATCGGTATGCTGGGTATGCACGGTACCTATGAGGCCAATTTAGCCATGCATGAATGCGATGTCATGCTTTGCATTGGTGCTCGTTTTGACGACCGGGTAACCGGTGATACGAATAAATTTAGCCCGTACGCAAAGATTATCCATGTCGATGTTGATCCTTCGTCGATCAGCAAGACAATATCTGCAGATATTCCTGTTGTTGGTTCCGCAGATGTGATTCTTGATGAAATGATAAGCCAGATCAAGGGCTCCGGGCGTAAGCCTGATGCTGAAGCATTGCAGAAATGGTGGGATCAAATCGATGGCTGGCGCAAGGTAGACTGTCTTGATTACGATCGTGATAGTGAACTGATCAAGCCGCAGTTTGTGGTTGAAAAGCTCTACGAAGTGACACAGGGCGATGCATTCGTGACTTCCGATGTCGGCCAGCACCAGATGTTTGCCGCACAATACTACAAATTCACCAAACCGCGTCGCTGGATTAATTCCGGCGGCCTGGGGACTATGGGTTTTGGTTTGCCGGCAGCAATGGGCGTTCAACTTGCCCACCCCGATGCCACCGTCGCCTGTGTCACCGGTGAAGGCAGTATTCAGATGTGTATACAGGAATTATCGACCTGTAAACAATATGATTTGCCGTTGAATATCGTCAATTTGAATAACCGTTATCTGGGTATGGTCAGGCAGTGGCAGGAATTCTTCTATGACCGCCGCTATTCAAATTCTTATATGGATGCCTTGCCCGATCTGGTCAAGCTGGCCGAAGGCTACGGTCATATTGGTATAAGAATTGAAAAACCCGCTGATGTGGAAGGCGCTTTGAGAGAAGCTCTGAATGATAAATCCCGACTGTATTTTCTCGATTTCATCACCGATCAGACTGAAAATGTCTATCCAATGATCGCCGCAGGAAAAGGGCATCATGAAATGCATTTGTCACCAAGGAACGGCAGCAATGATGAAGAAAGGGAGCTGGCCTGATATGCGACATATTATTTCCATTTTGCTGGAAAACGAATCTGGCGCCCTGTCGCGCGTAGCAGGTCTGTTTTCTGCTCGCGGTTACAATATCGAGTCATTGACTGTTGCGCCTACGGAAGATCCTTCATTGTCTCGCATGACACTGGTAACCAGCGGTACTGACAGGGTCGTTGAGCAAATTAAAAAACAATTGAACAAGCTGATTGATGTAGTGAAGCTAGTAGACCTGGTTGAGAATGAACACGTTGAGCGGGAAATCAGTCTGATAAAGGTTCGTGCAGCCGGTAACGCGCGGGATGAGATCAATCGCCTGGTGGAAATCTTTCGCGGCCGTATTGTGGATGTTACCGACACCAGTTACACCGTCGAAATGACCGGCAACTGTGGTAAAATCGACGCCTTTTTAAAAGCAGTGCCAAATGACAGCATTATTGAAGTCGTACGTTCCGGGGTGTTAGGAATTGCCCGCGGTGAAAAAGGTTTACGACTTTAAAAAGCGCAATTCAGCATTTTTACTTATTTTCGCCGGTCTTCCGGCTTGTTTAGTTTACGAGGATTATCATGAAGGTTTATTACGACAAAGACGCCGACCTATCCGTTATTAAAGGAAAGAAGATTGCTATTATCGGATATGGCTCACAGGGACACGCCCATGCCAACAATCTAAAAGACAGCGGTCTATCCGTTGTTGTCGGGCTTCGTGAAGGTTCTGCCTCACGCGCCAAGGCGGAAGCCTCTGGACTGGAGGTGGCAAATATTGCCGATGCAGTCGCCATGGCAGATATAATCATGATTCTCGCGCCAGATGAAAAACAGGCTGAACTGTATGCGAATGAAATCGAGCCAAACCTCAAGCCCGGTGCAGCACTCGCGTTTGCCCATGGGTTTAATATTCATTTTGACTACATCAAGCCGGCCGAGAATATGGATGTCTTTATGGTTGCACCTAAAGGGCCCGGTCACCTTGTTCGTTCAACCTACACCCAGGGTGGCGGTGTGCCGAGCCTGATTGCGGTTGCTCAGGATGCGACAGGTACTGCCAAGGACATTGCGCTGGCCTATGCTTCAGCCAATGGTGGTGGGCGTGCCGGCATCATCGAGACCAGCTTCCGCGAAGAGACAGAGACGGATCTGTTTGGTGAGCAGGCTGTCCTCTGTGGTGGTGCAACAGAACTGGTTCGTGCTGGATTTGAAACACTGACTGAAGCAGGCTATGCCCCTGAGATGGCCTATTTTGAATGTCTGCATGAACTCAAGCTGATCGTTGACCTGATGTATGAAGGCGGCATTGCCAACATGCGTTATTCGATCTCCAATACTGCCGAGTATGGTGACCTGACCCGTGGTCCACGTGTTGTTACTGATGACACCAAGGCAGAAATGAAGAAGATTCTTGGCGAAATTCAGTCCGGTCAGTTTGCCAAAGAATGGATGGACGAAAATGCTGATGGCTGCA
>JASJFV010000085.1:0-6687 GCA_033791885.1 Gammaproteobacteria bacterium
TGGTGACGGCTCTGGTGATGTCGATGGTAGTTTCAATTTCGGTATGAGTGGTAATGCACGTGGTAGTGGTCGCGGTAATGCTCGTAACGAATACTATGGTAACGGTTACAACAACTGGGATAATAACTGGGATAATAACAATGGTTACTATGGTAATCGTGGTTATAATAACCGTCCATATTATGGTCCTGGCCCTGGTTATTATGGACCTGGCCCAGCACCTGCTCCAGCTCCTGCTCCTGCAGCACCAGCACAATAAGTTCTGGGGATTTGATCAGCGTATAGTGGCTGGTCATTCAGGCGGATTTTATTTGCCTGCTTAGGTTTATAAGGCTGATTGTTTAATTAGACAATCAGCCTTTTTTAATGTCTGTTATTTTATTCCCCAGATCTCTTGCAGTCGCTGATCACGACCACAGCGGTAACGGTAGAATTTATAGCGAATTGGGTTCTTCTGATAGTAATCCTGATGATAGTCTTCGGCAGGGTAGAAGGTACTGGCTGATACTACTTCTGTTGCGATATCGCCTTCAAATGGCCTGGTTTTTTCAAGCTGCTGTAAAGATTGCTTGGCAGCCATTTCCTGCGCCTTATTAAGATAGTAAATACCTGAGCGATATTGTGTGCCGGAATCACAAAACTGGCGATTTACTGCTGCCGGGTCGATATTTTTCCAGAATACCTCAAGCAATTCAGCATAAGATATTGTTTTAGGGTTAAAAACAATTTCTATTGCTTCGGTATGACCGCTACTGCCTGCTGATACTTCACGGTATGTCGGGTTCTTTTTATGTCCGGCGGTATAACCCAAGGTGGTTGAAATAACGCCGTCAAGTTTGTCGAAAGGGGGTTCCAGGCACCAGAAACAGCCGCCTGCAAAAATGGCTGTTTCCTGTTTCATAGCAGCTTGAGCAGATGTTGTCAGAAGACCGAATAGTAAGAGTAGTGGTAATTTCATCGTTGCCTCCAGGGCAACTCTAATTAAGTATCATAACTTCTGGCGCTACCCAAAAGCCAGAATCAAGGCATTGCTTTGAAAGCATGCTTATTGCCAGGTGAGAAGCAATAACGCGGAGTCTGGCTTTTGGGCAGCGCCCCATGGGGCGAGCGTTTAAGCACACATCTTCGGCGTTATGTTCCTTATGAAGGCAATAAGCATTCATTGCGAAACATGCCTTGAATATGTGCGCTTAAAAGCTCGCAGAATTTATGATACTTAATTAGAGTTGCCCTTAAATATATTATTGAGGGTATGACTACGAAATAACCTGTTTGTTTCCTTGCAAGCAGACAAACATCAGGCGTATGTGTCTGATTTCAACTGATTAGAGTTATCCTAAGACTTGAAAAAGATTTTTACTGTGATTGTGCTGCTGGCAGACGCGGCAGAAACTGACTTCTGATTGAGTACCGCTATGGGGTAGATGGAAGGTGTTGCCACAGGCAGTGCATAGTTTTTCATTCAGTCTGATTGTTCTGGGCGTAGAAAGTGAGTGCTTGTGAACGGTTATTGCCTGTAACTCGCACACCGTGGTACAGATACCACAGCCGGTGCAGCCTGCAGGATCAAGTTGATATCCGCTAGAGGAACTGTCTTCATCCTGGATCAGTTGTAGTGCATCGGTCGGACATAATTTAATGCAGGCATCACAGCCGTTACACAGGTTTTCGTCCAGGCGAGGTGACCATGGCCAGTGCAGTTCTGTATTTTCTGCTATCGGTAGCAGTCTACCAGGGGGAATGCTCTGTAACCTGGGGTTGTTGAGTGGGTCTGGTACTGATAGTAGCCGATGTAGCTGTATGGCTCCGCGCAAAAAATGCTGCTGAGGCAGCTGTATGGCTCCGCGTAAAAAATGCCGCCGAGGCAGCTGGAGACTCTGCTTGCTCACATCATCGGTATTGAATATTGTCTTCCATAGCTTGCTGGAACGCTGAAAGATTTTCATCACTGGTTTCTTACGCTCGTGCAATAAGCTGTTTAGCTGTTCCAGTTGATGGTGTATGTCTGGCTGTTGATGGCGGGTGCATTTCCCGCACTCAGCAGTATCAACTAGCAGGTGTTTGATGCCTGCGTTGTACAGCTGCAATAATTGGCGAAGACCTAAAGCATGGATGCAGGGAAGGGTGTCTACATTCTCATTGCTGTCGCTATATTCACAGGCCAGCAGTGCAATCCGTTGGTCACCGAGTGAGCGAATCACCCATGGAAAATGAATATGCAGTGCACCGCCGGGGCAAACGGGAACACACAGACCGCAACCATCACAGGTGTCGGCATCCAGACCCAGTGCGTCGTCATCAAGTACCCAGGCCTGTCTGGGGCAGGCATCCACACAGGCCTTGCAATTTGCCTGATCAAAGGTTGCATAAACACAGGCATCTGCATCTATCTCTGGCAGGCGAGACTCATGCGAAATTGTATCCAGCAGATGTTTATCGTTACTGTGCATTATTATCTGAAGGCGTTCACCTTATTTCTTTAGTGAGCGGATGTAGGCAATGAGGTTACTGATTTTGCTGTCAGAATAATTCGCCTTTGCAGGCATGCCTGCATTACCACCATATTTAGCCGCACCATTTTTTATGATATTGGCAAGGTCTGTGTCTGTGCCCGTTTTACCATCGCCATCGGTGTCGATACGAAAAGCTGCGGCAGCAAAACTTGAAGGTTTTGGGTTAAAAGCTGCGGCGGCAACACCATCGCCTGCACCCGTAGCACCATGACAGGCAGCGCAACCACCCTCTCCATTGTATATAGCCTTTCCGGTAGCAGCATCACCTGCTGTTGCAGATAAGGAAATACTGTATGTGGCAAAGGCAAGTGGAAGTAACTTCAATATATCTCGTGTGATTTTTTTCATCGACAAAAGACCTTTTTTATTAAATAGTTAAACCACCGGACCGATGCCCGGTGTGAATGCCACGGGTATTTCTTCTGGCGCCTGTCGCGGTTGCATGCGCTCATCAATTTCTTCACGCGTGGGACGGGGTTGTTGTAACACTTCCGCTATGATGTCGCGCAGCTCTTCACAATAGGCGGCCGTGAGGGCTGCGGCACCTGCAAAATAGGCGGTATCACAGCGTTCTGCTACTCGTTGGCCAAAGTTTCCCAGCCAGCGCAGCAGATGCTCATCCATAAAGGTAGCTACCTTTTTCAGTGTTTCTACCTGGTTGTCCTGGTTGAGTAGCCTGGCGACAAATTGCAGTTCATAGACCAGGTGATCATCCGGTCGACACCGCCAGTCAGGAATGCAAAGTCCATGAGACTCATACCATGAACGTACCTGGAACATGCTCTGCTGACACATCAGGCTATCTTCATCCAGCCATACAGATTCTTCTGGTGAGGCACTGATATTATGATTGAGATAGATGCTGGCATAGTCTGCTGCCAGCTCATCCAGAGTCGTCTGATCAGGATCATCGGGCAGACTCGAAAGAGCATGCTGCATCAGAGCCATTGACTCTTTACCGGGTTCGGTGTTTAGCACCAGGGTCAGGTTAGACTTGAGGTTGAATAACTTGAGGTCTTTTAACAATGCCGCATCAGGTTCATGATCATGTAACGCGGCCAGTAACTGGAGGTCTTCTGCTACATTATCACGGAAGCTATCGAGTAAGTCTGTTTCGGTAGAGACTGTTTGGCTGGCGCAGGTCATTTTACTTTTCCTTTGCTGTGGGCGATAAAGCCGATAGAAGGTATGGTGAGTTTAATGTCGGCGATGTTCTTCACCTGGCGAGAGACGACATCAATACCACCCATTGCGACAGTCTCTAAACTACCGTCCCATATCTTGTCGATGGGGCCGATGTCCAGCACCCGCATCATGCAGGCCATGACGCAATAGGGTTTGCGACCGGCATCGATCTCGTCCACACACATGTTGCATTTCTTGACGATCTTTTCAATTGGATCGAACTGCGGTGCACCGTAGGGGCAGGCGGCCTCACACCGGCGACAACCGATGCAGAGAGTAGAATCAATGTCTACGATGCCGTCTTTTTTGCGCTTGAAGAGTGCACCGGTGGGGCAGGTGGGCAGGCAGGCCGGTTCAGCGCAATGATTGCAGGACATGTTGACCTTGTAAGCAAAAACATTGGGATAGGTACCGCCTTCAATATATTGAACCCGGCGAAATCGTGGTCCGGGTGCCAGGCCGTTCTTGTCCTTGCAGGCGATTTCACAGGCACGGCAACCGATGCAGTCCACATTATTATGGATAAAACCATACTGCATTTCCGGTTTGACCGGTGTGTAGGTAATTCGCTTGTGGCGCTTTACTGCTTCCCGGATTTTCTTTTTATCTTTTTTCTGAGTTGTCATTTTTGTTTCCTCAAATCCGATTAGAGTTCGCGTCTGAAAACATGAGCTCGGGATGTAGCCAGCTGGTCCCATCCGGGACGATGCTCCAGGTCTGTTTTACGTATGTTGCATAACACCGTGTTATAGGTGAAAGCGCCCGCCGGGCTGGGTTCGTCCAGGGTAAGAAAATCGGGGTTGCCTGCCCGATCCACACCATTTTTATCCAGATCCATCCACACGCCTTCGTACAGTACCAGCACGCCTGGCATGCAGCGTTCAGTGATATAAATTGGCACCACTACTGTGCCGCGATCGTTCCATATCTCCACGGTATCGCCAGCTTTCAGCTTCAGCTTCCTGGCATCTGCAGCGTTGATGGTGACCTCCTGTTCATATGTCTCACGCAGCCACGAACAGTTGTTAAAAATCGAGTGAGTACGATGACGTGGGTGAGGCGAAATGAGATGGAAAGGCCATTTATTGGTCTTCGGTGAATTTAATGATTCCCATGGTTCGATCCATTTTGGGATCGATGGAATATGGTATCCGTATTTGGTTTTGGTCCAGTCGTCGATATTGGCCAGTTCGGAACTCAGGATTTCTATTTTCCCCGTAGGTGTAGGGAAGGCTACGCCTTTTTCTATCTGGTCCTGAAATGCTACATGCGGACGATCCAGGATGAACTTGTATACTCCTCTGGTTTTGAATTCATCCCAGCTCATATCCACGTGCTGGTGTGCCATCACCTTCTGTTCCCACCACTCACGTAGATAGGCTTCGTCAACATTGTCGTTGACATTAAAATAGTCACGGTTAGCCTTTGGATTGTAGGCCTTGCCAAAGACATCACCACCAATACGGTAAGCCAGTTCTGTAAAGATCTGCAGATCGGTTTTTGATTCACCCATCGGTTCGATAACCTTGGGACGATGCAGGTAGTAGTGACCCTTATACCAGGGCAGAGCGGCGTCATGTCGTTCAAAATGAGTCGCTACCGGTAGCAATATATCAGCCCAGATACCTGAAGGCGTGATGGTGGAATCCATACAGACCACCAGTTCCAGCTTCTTGATCGCTTCGATCTCTTTGTTGATATTGGTTAGCTGATTGAACCAGTCAGAGCCTTGCCAGAAAATGCCCTTGATGTTGGGTATCTCACCATCGGTTGCGTCCTGACGAGGCCATAGCCCGATCTCCTCCCGCTTTACGTTAGGGTAATTAAGCACGCAGTGCGCCCAGCGATCCGATTTGATGGCCTGGAACCAGATATTTGCGTATTGATCGTATGGGTAGGCAATTGCCTCCGCATGCCAGGCTTTACCTACGCCTTCAGCACAGCCGCCGAGCTTGCCGATATTACCCGTCATCGACTGTAAAGCGGCCGCCATGCGACTGTATTGTTCGCCATAGGCATTACGGCCTGCAGCCCAGCTAGCCTTGAGGGCTGCCGGTTTGGTTCGGGCATACATGTCAGCCAGTTTTATGATGTCTTTTGCCGATACACCACAGATTTCTGAAGCCCATTCTGGCGTCTTGGGCTGATTGTCGTATTTACCCAGAATGTAGTCCTTGAAATTTTCCTGTCCATTGACAGACTGGGCCCACCAGTCGGGCATGGTTCCAGCATCCATACCCATACAGAACTTGTCGATAAATTCCTGGTCGTGCAGGTTGTTGCTGAAGATGTAGTGCGCCATACCCGCCATCATGGCGGCATCGGTATTGGGTTTGATAGGAATCCACCAGGCATCATAGGCAGCAGCCGAATCGGTGTACTGTGGGTCGATTACGACGAATTTGCAGCCGCGTTGCTTGGCCATGCGCAAATACATAAAGGTATTGCCACCATGGAAGGTGTAGGCGGGATTCCAGCCCCACATGATCATCAGTTTGGATTCAGCGTATGTGTCATCCTCGTTACCATCTTCAATAGTACCGAAGGTCCAGCGGGAACTGGCGGTGGTTGCCTGATAGGAGGGCACCGACCAGGAGTTGGTGCGGCAGCCAAACATGCCCATAAAACGGCCCAGCAGACCTTCGATCTGATCTGATTTGTGCAGCACTCCGTATGATGCACCGGCATAACTCTGATCCAAAAGCGCTGTGGGTCCGTAGGTATCCTTTATGTGAACCATCTTCTTGCTTACAAAATCCAGTGCTTCGTCCCAGGAGATCCGTTTGAATTTACCTTCACCCCGTTCCCCGACGCGTTTCATCGGGTAGAGGAGTCGCTCGGCAGAGTATATACGCTCGCGATAGGAACGACCACGAAGGCAGGCACGTAGTTGCGGCTCTTCGTTACTGTCCTTGCCGAAGTGACCGTTACGCTGGTAGCTGCCATTATCGGTGGATAACCGCACAATGACGTCTTTCCACTTGTGCGC
>JASJFV010000086.1:0-3950 GCA_033791885.1 Gammaproteobacteria bacterium
TATTGTAGAAATCACCCCATACAGGATAAAAATCACCAAACACCAGGCTGCCGATAAAAAATCCAATAATAAATACCAGAGGATCGATTTTTCCTGTGGCGATAGAGGCAACTGCGGTACCCGGACAAAAGCCACCGACAACCATGCCAACACCAAACAATAAACCGCCTACAACAACGGGTCCCAGGTAGGTAGGCAGAAAATAGAACAGGCTGGTATCAATAAATCCAATCAAGCTCAGCCCCCACAGACCCAACATTCCCGTCACGATAGCGGTAAACATCACTATAGGAACATCGACATCCTTGAAGTAGAACACGCGTCCTATCTTACGACTATCGGTAAATCCGCCATGGTGCAGGGCGAAACCGAACAGGAAGCCAATAGGTACAGCCAGCCATAGATTCATCGCTGCACTGATCAGTTCAGTTTTTGCAAAAGGAGCAATCATATCCATTGTTTCCTGACAAAGTACGCCGCGGCATAACCACCGGCAAATACACAGAGCATAAAGGCCCAGGAGCCCACCGCCAGTTCAGCACCACCGACCAGTGCCAGCCCACTAGTGCAGCCACGCGCCAGTCGTGCTGCAAAACCTACAAGAATACCGCCTAATAGTGCTAACAAGAGTCGCTTTGCAGCTGAGATATTGGGTCCACGCAGAACTTCCAGCTTGAAATCGCCGCAGAGCACAGATGCCACAAAACTGCCCAGCACCATGCCGGCAAACATGTACAATAGCCAGTTATCGAGTGGATTCTGGCCATGAGAAAAGTAGCGTGCGAAATATTCGCTGCTCTGCGTTATCTGCGGTGAAATTACATTTTGTGCCACCGCGATCATACGCGTCAAAGCACCGCTGACTCCAATCCCGCGCCCGGAAATAACGAAGGCAATCAGCATTACCAGGCCGATTAAAATACCGGCAAAAACGGGTGGTAGTTTGCATCGAATGTTCATATCTTTGCTTCCATTAATTAGTAGAACAGACTCACGCCTAGCAGGACGGGTGTTAGCAGCACCATGCCCACATTTTTCCCCATATAAGGCAGTAATGTATCTATCCTTGTATCATGCTTACTGGCCGCCTGGTATATGGGCACACCCAGCGCAATCAAGACTAAGCCAGACAGGCTGTATAGCGGTAGAGTGCCAATATAGACCGAGAAAACTAGTGCCAGAGCCGCCAGCAGCAGGAAAAGAAGATAGATATAACTGCCTGCCTGTATACCGTGCACAATCAGTACATGCCGGCGTCCCGCTTCACGGTCAGCGTAAACATCCGGGAACTGATTAAGCAGCAGCAGATCGTTCACCAGGAAAAACGGGATCAGCGATACCAGGAACACTTCGGTGCTATAGGTTCCGGTTAATCCAAAGTAGCTGCCACCTACCATTAATATTCCAAAGGCGAGGCCAGGTGACAACAGGCACAGAACCGGGTAACGGTTTATTACCCTGGTATAGAGAACAATAATAACAATCCCTGCCAAACCAGGCAGCAGCAACTCAGTTCCTCGCAGGTAAACGATAGCCAGGCCGGATACAATGGTAAGACCGATTGCAATGAAACTGATCTTCAGCGCCAGCGGTGCCAGTTGTGGGGCTCCTGGTAAAGTACCGCTGCCACCACTAAAAGGGGTGCGCCGAGTGTTCAGATCCAGCCCACTCTGGAAATCCTGGTATTCATTGAGAGCGTTTACTGCAATATGTGCAGATATTGCACATAACATGATTAGCCCTAGCATTGCCCAGTCAAGCTCACCTGCTGCAGAATAAGCCAGCCCCGCCGCCAGAAATACACAAACAGGCGCCAATAGCAGGAACGGCAAGCGTATGATGCCGGCAACAGCGCTTATATTCAGTTTTTCAGTCATTAGCAATCCTGAAGCGAATGTGTTTTGAACGTTTGTAGGGTAAGTAAAATGAAGAAGCCTGCCGGTATCTCTGATAGGCAGGCTTTTCCAGCAGTAAACCTGATACGGGTTTACGGAATGCTTTAGCTAGCCAGCAGCATGAAGCCGCCTGTTGTTGCAATCAATGCACCTGTCAGTCTAACAAACAGCTGTGACAAGTCATTTCGCGATGCACCGGCCATCACACCAACGGCATGCAGCAGCGAAGTCGCTATGACAAAGCCGGAAACATACCAGAAAGGCGATGCGGCTACAGGCCATTCGACACCATGAGCAACACCATGGAATATGGCAAACAGGCTAACAACCAGCATACCCATCACAACAGGCAATTTAACCGCCAGTACAATGAACAGGCCAAGCAGCAATAATGACACAGCAATGCCACTTTCTATCAATGGCATACTCATCAAGCCCTGAGACAGTAATGCTGAAACGGACATAATGGCGATAAACGCCAGCGGGATACGCCAGCTTGCCTTACCGCCCAGACTTCCTGCCCAGATTCCTACGGCAACCATCGCCAGTAGATGATCCAGCCCCAGGAAAGGATGTGCCAGTCCTGAAGCCAACCCATGTTGAGCAATACCTGTGTGCGCCTCAGCAAGAGGTGCAATCACCGACAACAGTGTAATGGCTAAAATTTTCATCATATTTTTCCTCATGTTACTTTCACCTGCATGATTTCTTCTCCTTCCGGATCAGTTAAATGAACGGCACAGGCAATACACGGATCGAAACTATGGATGGTTCTGAGAATTTCGATTGGCTGCTTCGGATCATGCAACTTATGTCCCTGCAGCGCAGCTTCGTAGGGCCCTGCCTGACCATCATTATCCCGCGGACCGGCATTCCAGGTGCTGGGTACAACGGCCTGGTAGTTATCGATTTTACCGTTTTTAATCACTATCCAGTGTGCCAGCGCGCCTCGAGGTGCTTCCATATAACCCACCCCGCGTGCTTCAGAAGGCCAGGAGGAAGGTTCCCATAGATTTTCATTAAAGGTTTTCGTATCACCGGCCTTGATATTGGTAATCAGTTCGTCATACCAGTTCTGCATCGCATCGACCATGATCTTGGTTTCCAGCGTGCGTGCCGCCGTTCTGCCGAGTGTTGAGTAGAGGGCCTCTACCGGCACATCCAGTTTGCTTAATGTCATACCTACAAGTTCTTTGGTTTGCTCATGGCCTGACGCGTATAACATCAGTACTCGTGCAAGCGGACCGACTTCCATCGCCTTGCCTTTCCAGCGTGGAGATTTTAGCCATGAATATCCATCATCAACGTTTAACTGCTGGTAAGGCGGTGTGGGACCTCCCCTGCCTTCATAATCCAGCTGGGTTTCACCATCATAAGGGTGAAGACCCTGTGCTTTACCACCGCTGTAGTCATACCAGGAACTGTAAACAAATTCCTGGATTTCATCCGCATTATTTAAATCGACTGGATGTATTGTAGACAGGTCACGATCCAGTATTACACCGGCCGGTATCATGTAGGAAGCTGGGTCAGACATGCCTTTTGCAGGCAGATCTCCGTAACACATGAAGTTACCGACACCTTCACCCTGCGCTCCCCAATCTTTGTAAAAACTGGCGATGGCAAGAGTATCCGGTACATAGACCTGGTCAACAAACACCATCATCTTATCGATAGCTTCCTGCACCTGGGCAAGCCTTTTAGAATTGATCGCCGAGTCTGAATTGAGATCGATTGCTGAAGGGACACCGCCAACAAGGAAGTTCGGATGCGGGTTTTTGCCACCGAAGATGGTATGCAGTTTGATCACATCACGCTGCCATGCAAGGGCCTCAAGATAGTGCGCTACGGCCATAAGGTTAGCCTCGGGAGGAAGCTTATAAGCCGGGTGACCCCAGTAGCCCTTGGCAAAAATGCCCAGTTGCCCGCCTTCGACAAAACCCTGCAGCTTTTTCCTCATATCGGAGAAATAGCCCGGAGACGATTTGGGGTACTGTGGCGAAACCTGCTGAGCCAGTTCCGAGGTGGCTTTAGGATCGGCAGAAAGGGCGGATA
>JASJFV010000087.1:0-3332 GCA_033791885.1 Gammaproteobacteria bacterium
TCCTGCTGAACGCCGGCACCGACAGAGTGCTTGAAGTTCACATCCATATCGGTATAGCCTAAGGCCAAATCAAGTCCTATCAACTCGTTTAGCCGCCACTCGATATCAAACCCGATACCGGGCGAATTACCGTCAACTTCCAGTCCTACGGTACCGAAGGTCGGGTCCTGAAACGTGACATTGTCATCTTCGACACAGCGGCAAACGGTGCCGACCCACGCCCGCCATGTCCAGCCGGCTTAGTCAGTCTGCGCTGAAGCCGCTTGTGCACCTGAAACTGTGCCCATGGTTGTTAGCACGAAAAGCGCTGCTAAAAATAAAATCTTATGTATTTTTAAAAACATGACACTACTCCTTCATAAGTTAAGGCTGCCAGCATTTACAATTACTCGATATACATACGTTATAAACACATTTTTTATTACTGTTGTGCGTGAACCTAATAAACATCTGCGGTTACCTTCAGTAAATTGATTGAATCATTAAACGTAATATCTAACCTGTCATTACGTGCCATTATTCACTTGCAGAGCAGATAAGAAATGTGAAGTTGATTTAGCTCAAAGAAAAAAGAAGAGAGGAAATAAGACGAATAGCATAATGTTTCGAGCATTTCAACAATGGGAATTGTCTGCCATGCACTATGCCCGCTCGGTAAACCCGACGGGTTCATGCGTTTTTGTTACTTATCGAACGAAGCACCCTTGATGTTGATGAAATCTTTCTTCAGTCATCAGACTTTTAAATATCATCTATCTGTCTTTACACTATAGTTTCCAGCTTAACTTCATTAGTACTCGACCGTATATTTCTTGCCTTTCAGGCAGGCGGCGAAGCCTTTTTTAAAACTGCCCAATTGCTGTTCACTGGCAGCGGCCTGCTCTGCGCCCCTGGCTTTACGACGCGCGCCAATGGCGCCAACGGTAGCGCCAATTGCCGCGCCCTTACTGGCATCATCATCGACAATCTCACCGACCACCGCGCCAGCAGCAGCACCTCGTAGTCCGCCTCTCAGGCCAGCGCCTCGTTGGGAAGATTGCGCTTCAGCAGGTGGCGGCGCCTGAGCCTGCTCATCTTTGGACAATTTAAACGGATCGACACCGGTGTTTTGCACCGCCCAGTCGTAGCAAGCGCCTTCGTCTTTCGATTGTTGCGAAGATGCCTGGCCATCCGAGGGGAACACCTGGACATCCAGGCTTGCGGCGATCGATTTCTCTCCCTCTGCATAAGCAAGGTTAATAGTTAAACATTCAGCAGCCAAAACAACGGCTGAGACCACGAACACATTGCTTAATCTAGTCATAATATTTCTCTTTATAACCTGGTCAAAATCTAGCGTATCTCAGGCGGCACTCCACTGGCTCATGATCTCAGCGGTCGGCATGCCTGATCAAAGCGGCAGTGCCAGGGTAAGCCAGCCGTTCCAGCCTTCTGGTCGGTACTTTGCTTCGGCTTCCCAATACGCTTTAACATTGAAATAAGCCTGTTTTTTACCCATATTGAAGAAGTAGCCTAACTGTGGCCCCAGTCCGATTACATGAGATTCAAAGTCACCCAATACCGCACCCTGGCCACTGTCTCCTGTGAGCTGGTAATACAGGTAACCCACCAGACCGATATGCATCTTCTCAGAGACGAATTTCGAAGCAGCAAGGTCGAGGTGTGAATCGATACCGTTCTGGTAGTCAGTATCTGAATTTTTAAAGTTATAGGTAAGGCCAGCTACTGCCGAAAACTCGTAGCCACTCTTCATGTTGAGGTAGGTGTAACCGCCACCCGCATCCAGCGACCAGTGGTTAGTGCCGATATTTGCCAGACGAGATACGTCATAACTGCCCACCGGCACACCCGCCATCACGTAAGCCATGGAGTTGTGAACACCGTTATTCCAGCGCAGAGTAGCAGACGGAAACAGATCACCGATGGCGGTGTTTGAATCTTTTTCACTACCTGACAGAACGCCACCACCCGGGTCCGTCAGCGTGGCGTCAACACCAACGTCTACTCTTCCGTAGACGCCGGCCACGCTGAGTGTCAGCTGACCACCCCAGACGGGTTTGGCAAAAGCGTAGGTTGGAACCACGAGCAGCAAGTCAATGTCTTCTTCCAGACCCAGGGTGATCTTGCCGGCTGTCGCAAATTCCCTGCTGCCCTCGCCATCCACAGAACTGTGAAAATAGATCAGCGGAAGGGACCAGCCGGGATCGCCCGGTACCGCTGCCATGCTGCCGAACTGCCCGGGCAACCAGAAACTCACTCCGCCTTCGTCGGCACTTGCTAATGGTGAAACCAGGGTGCCAGCACAACTCAACAATAATAGCGCCACTGCTTTTGTCAGGTCTCTTGCTTGAATTAGATCTTTGTACATTTTCTACACCTTCTCGATACTTGTATTAATTATTTTTAGTACGCGCCCTCTCCCTGCATAGATTTGGCATCCATTACCAGCTCAAATGACTCTTCTTTGGCAAGTCCTCTAAAAACAATAAACCCATCGCGTAATCTATTTCTACAGCTCAGTTGATGCCGGACGTAGCGCTGAAATACCAACAGCCGGCAGGGTAACCCTGGGTCTGGAGGAAGAGATGAACTTACTGCTCATTGTTCCAACTTATGTTTTCACCAAACCCATCTGGGGAGGCCAGTTGACGCTCAACGCTGCCGCTATCTACGGAAGTGTGGATGTTAGCGTGAGCGCCACACTGACGGATCCGAGCGGTGGCATCCAGTCCGGTAGCGAGAGCGATTCGAACACCGGCTTCGGTGATCTGTTCCCATCCGCTACCCTGCGCTGGAATAATGGCTCGCACAACTCCATGGCTTACGCAATGGCCGGTGTTCCGGTGGGTGCTTATGATGTTGATCGCCTGGCTAATATCGGCAGCAATCACTGGTCGCTGGACGCGGGCGGAGGTTACACCTACTTCAACCCGCAGAACGGTCACGAGTTTACCGCAGTAGCCGGCCTTACCTACAATTTTGAGAATCCTGATACCGACTATCAAAATGGCATCGACTTTCATCTCGACCTGGCTGCCTCGCAGTTTGTGTCTGACCAGATGCACATAGGCCTGGTCGGCTATGTGTACTACCAACTTACCGAAGACAGCGGCGCGGGCGCGGTAGTGAATAACTTTGAATCCCAGGTAATTGGCCTCGGGCCGCAGCTAGGTTATTTCTTCAACAGCGGCGAGAAACCGATTTATCTAAACGTTAAAGCCTATTGGGAAACCGAAGCAAAGTATCGGCCGGAAGGCTGGAATGGCTGGATTACCCTGGCTATTCCGCTTTGATCCATCGATGTGACCAGGTTCGTAGAGGAGACCTCCATG
>JASJFV010000088.1:0-11944 GCA_033791885.1 Gammaproteobacteria bacterium
CCATCTAAACGGTCTTAGCGAAGGCCCAGCACATCCTGCATGGAATATAGTCCGGCTGGCTGTTCGGCCAGCCATTTAGCGGCCCGTATCGCCCCGTTTGCAAATGTTGCACGACTGGAGGCCTTGTGTGTGATTTCGATACGCTCGCCTTCAGAGGCAAACATAACGGTATGTTCACCGACGATATCGCCTGCCCTTATAGTAGAGAAACCAATGGTTGTGCGCTCTCTTTCACCTGTATTTCCCTCTCGGCCATATACTGCACAATCATCCAGATCCCGTCCCAATGCTTCTGCGATAACCTCTCCCATACCAAGCGCAGTGCCAGAAGGGGCATCAACCTTATGCCGGTGATGCGCTTCAATGATCTCTATATCGACTGAATCCCCCAGCACCTCGGCGGCCGTGGCGAGTAATTTAAAGCATAGATTGACACCAACACTCATATTCGGTGCGAAGACAACCGGAATCTCCTTTGCCGCAGCGGATATAGCTTCTTTTTCCTCAGCTGAGAATCCGGTGGTACCGATAACCATCGCCTTGTTTTGCTGCAGACAAAGCTGCAGGTGCTTCATCGCTGGTTGCGGACGGGTGAAATCAACCAGCACATCAAAGTTTTGCGGATCGAGACTGCCCTGGATTAACACGCCCGCAGGATCAATCCCGGCGATCTCACCACTGTCACGACCGATTGCATGACTGTCAGCGTGTTCAGACACGGCACCGGTTTCTACACCTGCGGTGGACTGACAGGTTCTTACCAGTTCCTGCCCCATACGACCGGCTGCACCGGGGATAGCAATTCTTACCATATCACTCGTTTTCCATTGGTTATCGTCAATCCAAAGCTACGCACAGTGCGAGCTGTTGATGAAGTATCTCTTTGAAGCATGCATTTCCTCAAGGTTTTTATTCCGACCAGGCAAATCGATAGTTTTTAATCTTGCTGCTAGCCATATTATCTTTCTCGCTGGCCTTTAGTCCATATCGACAATGCGACGGAGCAGGTACTAAAAATCTGTATTAATTTTTTAAGGCACTTCCTACAAAAGTTTTCTTACCAGGCAAAGTTTCGCTGGTGAACGTTTTTCTAAGCTGCCACAAGCTTACTGCTTAGTCATCTTTATGCTCATGCTTATTTTCTTCAGCAAACTGCTTCAGAGCATCATGCATCTGAGCATTGAAACTGCCAGTCGGGAACGCATGGTTTTCATCTTCTGCACCGGCTTCCATGCCAGTAAACAGTTCGATCACATCATCGACGGTTGTTACGGCGAAAATAGAAAAGCGGCCTTCATTAACTGCCTCTGCGACATCATCCTGCAGCATCAAATCTCGCAGGTTTGTCGCCGGGATAACCACGCCGGCATCGACAACCGCACCATGTTGATGACAAAGATGATAGAAGCCTTCAATCTTCCTGTTGATATCACCGACACAGAGGATCTGTCCACGCTGGTCTATTGATCCGGTGATAGCAAGATTTTGCACAAGCGGTATTTCGGCAATGGCGGATAAAATTGCCATCATCTCAGCCGCAGAAGCACTGTCACCATCCACATATGCATACGATTGCTCTAACACCAGTGAAGCAATCAGTGACAATGGCGCATGCGGACTATAGCGCGAGGCCAGCAGGCTGCTGAGTATCAATACACCCTTGCTATGGATAGAGCCGCCCAGGTTGGCTTCACGTTCGATATCGACAACTGCGCCATCTCCCGGCCGCACGGTAGCGGTAATTCGCGCAGGCTCAAGATAGGACGCCAATCCTGCACCGACCATGGTAAGGCCATTAATTTGGCCAACGACCTTACCCGTCAGTTCAATCTGCATTTCGCCATGCAGGATAGCCTGCACGGCATCACGGCGGTCAGCGATCACCCTTTGCCTGCACTGCTCTATGGTGGTCTTTACCTGCTTGCTGGAAATAACACCATCCCCACCCAGGTTTGCCAGCAAACTGGCTTCCCGTAGAATTCTCGACAGGCCGGTTCTGGATAGCGTCAGGCGATGCTGGGTACCGGTAAGACGCGTCGCCGTATCGACCATTACAGCCATCGCCTGTTTGTCCAGTGGCAGACAGTTGTATTCCCGGCCTAGAGCCGTGATGATTCTTGTGCAGGTATCGGTGTTCTGATCATTTCTCTCCATCTCAGATTCAAATTCAGCGATGACCGGGAACAGGTTTTCAAGCTCAGGTTCGAGAGCCTGAAAAATTTCGAAACTATTGGCGTCACAGATCAGTATTACCCGGCAAGTTAGTGCTATGTAGCCGTTCAGCGGCAGGCTGCCGCTGCCATGTGATGATGACACGGCTTGAATCTCATGCAGTGGAATCAGGTTATTTTTCAGAATGTCACGCAGGATGCGCCAATTCAGCGGGTCCTCTACCAGCCGCAATGCATCGATGATGAGAAAACCTTCACTTGCCTGCACTAATGAACCGGCAGTGATTACGCTACGCCCACTCTCTGCATCAGTAGAAAGCGTCCCCAGCAGAGAAGCGGTATCGGTAAATACATCACGTATTATTGGCGTACCCGTTCGGCTGCCGGCATGCAGAAATAGTGGAATCATTCTCTGTAATTCCCGGTATTCAAAGGCACTATTTTCACCTGCCATCAACAGCAGGCTGGAATCGTCCAGCCAATTAATATAATCATTCAGCAATGGAAATTCTGAAAAGCCCTCGCGCAATTCCTGAATCATCAGTGACTGCTGCTCAAGATCACCATCCACAGTTACTTTCACCACTTGCTGACAAACGTTAATCAGCGCCTGCGCATGACCATTCAGCAGCTGGATTTCCTCGAAATAATTCACCCTGCCGCGAACAGGCAGCAGCACACGGTCAGGATTCAGTGTTTTGCCATTGGCAGAAACGAATTCGTTTAACACTGAGGTAAGACAGTCCAGTCGCCCCGACCCTTCACCACCAATGGTCAATACATGGTACCCGGGACCGGGGACTGCCAAGGCCGTTTTCAATGCAGCAACTGCACGCTCCTGTCCGGCACAGGGGATAGCGGGTGTCAGTTCTTCACTGCTGTTAAATCCAAACAGGCTGCCATCGACAACCACTCGCAGTTGATTTGGAATGAGTTTTTCAATCGTCATATCTATCTCAATTCATTTCCAGGAATGCTGAAACCTCGGGATAATCCCGGGTACGTTTCATTGGGGGCAGACTTCTGGTGAAAATTTTTCCATAGGATTTACTGACCAGTCGGGGATCGCAGAGGATAAAAACACCACGGTCATCGACAGACCTGATCAGGCGCCCGGCACCCTGCCGCAATGCGACTACTGCCTGGGGCAATTGCAGGGTCATAAATGGATTCAAACCGGAATTACGCACAGCTTTGCTGCGTGCCTGCAAAACCGGGTCATCCGGCGCAGCAAACGGGAATTTATCAATGATCACTACTGACAGGGCATCACCTTTAACATCAACACCTTCCCAGAAACTTCCGGTGCCGAGCAAAACAGCATTTCCGGCTTGACGAAAACGCTGCAGCAATTCATGCCGGGGTGCCTCGCCCTGTACCAGCAGCGGGTAATCGACCCGGTCTTTCAGCAAATCGGCGGCCTCATTCAGTGCCCGGTAACTGGTAAACAACAGGAATGCTCTGCCGCGGGAGACCTTGATCAGTTTTTCCGCCAGTTCGACAATTTTTGTGGTGTGTGTCGGATCGTTGGGCTCAGGCAAATCCTGCGGCAGATAAAAAAGTGCCTGTTCAGCATAGTTGAAAGGTCCCGGCCATACATCGGTTGATGCATTTTCCAGGCCGAGCTGCTGCTGATAATGAGTAAAGCTGCCTGAAACTGCCAGTGTGGCCGAGGTGAAGATTATCGCCCTGTCCTGTTCGCATACCAGTTCCCTGAATTTTTCAGCAATATTCAATGGCGTGCTATGCAACTGGAAACCTGTTTTACTGGTCTCGTACCAGCGAATAAACTCTTCACTGTTATTGTTATCTAACGAGCCCAGCCGGTCGAGAATAACCTGGGTTCGCTGATGGCAATTCTCCAGCTGGTCACCGTTGGATGCGGCCAGCTCGAGTGCTTCATTAACCTGCTGCAGGCCGTGCTTCAGGGCGCTTAATGCACTACTGAAGTCAGGCAGACCTTCAAGCTGTGACCAGCTGCCTTTACCGGCTGAAATACCCATTGCAAGGCGGCATTCCTTTGCCCGCTTCTCCAGTTCATCAATGCGCGGCTCCAGACCGCTAATCCCGCTTTTTTCTGCTACTTCTGCCAGTCGTGTATCACGACAAAGATCGAGCATCTGCCGTTGACTGACACCGGTACTGAAATACATGCTGGCGGTATCCGGTAACTGGTGTGCTTCATCAAAGATCACTACCTCAACCTTCGGCAATAACTGCCCGAAACCTTCTTCTTTCAACGCCAGGTCGGCCAGAAATAGATGATGATTGACGACCAGGATATCTGCCTCCATGGCATCCTTGCGCGCAGTATTTACAAAACAATCATCATAGTGCTGGCAATTGCTGCCGATACAGTTATCCACCGTAGAGGTGACATCTGACCAGACCCGGGATTGTTCAGGAACACCGCTGACCTCGGCAATGTCGCCATGCAGTGTTGTCAGTGACCATTTGCTGATGACTGCGAGGTCTACCTGGGGATAAGGCCGATAGCCGGACTGATCAAACTCGGCCTGCTCGAGACGCTGCCGGCACAGATAATTCGAACGTCCTTTTAACAGGGCCATGGTGGCAGGCACTTCAAGTGCCTGGCGAACCAGTGGCAGATCATGCTTGTACAGCTGGTCCTGTAGATGACGAGTACCGGTTGAAACCAGAACTTTTTTCCCTGACAGCAGGGCTGGAACCAGGTAAGCCAGAGTCTTGCCGGTACCGGTACCCGACTCGGCTATCAGTATTTCTTTATCTGCTATCGCCCGCTCAACACGCGATGCCATCTGCTGCTGTGATTCACGCACACGGTAATTCTCCAGCATGACAGCAAAGGGGCCATCTTTTCCGAGCAGGGATGAGGCATCAGTAAGGAGCGTCAAGGGTACTTTAAGACTGCTTATTCACTTTCTTGCATACACAGGCTGAGAGCAGTTTCCCAGTCAGGCAGACGTATGCCGAAAGTGTCGTACAGTTTGCTATTTGAAAGTACTGAATATGCCGGTCTTTTTGCTGCAGTAGGATATTCCGCGGTAGTAATGTCGACCACCCGGGTATCGGAAAAAGGCGACGCCGCAATAATAGCCCTGGCAAAACCACACCAGCTGGTCTCACCGCCGCAGGTCATGTGATAAACGCCGCTGACCTGGTCAGAAAACTCGCCGTGGATGATAAAGTATTGCACCAGTTTCAACGTTGCATCAGCCAGTGCACGGGTAGTGGTCGGCGCGCCAACCTGGTCGCCAACTATTGTCAGCTCATCCCGCTCTGCAGCCAGGCGTAACATGGTGCGCAGGAAATTTTGTCCGTGCATCGAGTAAACCCAGCTGGTGCGCAGTACCAGGGAGTTCTTACAATGCGCCAGCACAGCGTTTTCGCCATCCAGTTTCGTCTCACCATAGACTGATTCGGGATGGGGCCTGTCTTCTTCCGTGTATGGCTGCTGTGCGCTGCCATCGAAAACATAATCGGTGGAATAATGGATTAACCCGGCATCCACTGCTGCAGCAGCTTGTGCCATCACAGCAGGGGCCTCGGCGTTCACCTTTGCGACCAGTTCAGCTTCAGATTCTGCCCTGTCGACTGCGGTGTAGGCGGCCGCGTTGATGATCAGATCAGGCTTCTCATCATTTATCACATCACGAAGACGATCAAAATCACTCAGGTCCAGGTCTTCTAAACCATAGCTGGAGAGCTCTACTCCATGTGGCACGACTTCATTTAACAGGGTTTCGTTTAAATGGGTTCCTAGCTGGCCATCACGCCCGAACAGTAAAATTCTCATATAGCACTCGATTGATGACTCATTTAAGGCTGATATCTTTCAATAGCGGTGCATTTCGGTCTTTTTCCGACACCAGCGGATCACTGATTGGCCAGTCGATTCCAATATCCGGGTCGTCCCAGCGGATACCGGCGTCTTCTGCCGGAGTATAAAGCGAAGTACATTTATAGGTGACATCAACGGTGTCACTCAGCACGCAGAATCCATGCGCATAGCCAGGCGGAATATAGAGCTGATGCTTGTTCTCTTCATTCAAAATCACGCCATACCATTGACCAAAAGTGGGTGATTCTTTTCGAATATCAACCGCGACATCAAAAATTTCACCTGTCACCACTCGCACCAGCTTGCCCTGCCAGGTTGGATACTGATAGTGCAGGCCACGCAGCACTCCCCGCGATGAGCGAGAATGATTGTCCTGAACAAAATTAACCGGCAAGCCATTTTCTTCGAAAACAGCAGCATTAAAAGTCTCGAGAAAAAAGCCCCGATCATCATTAAAGACGCGTGGAACGATTAACCTAACACCCTTCAGATGGGTATCATGAACTTCCAATGGACTCTCCTCGTGGTTCTTTAATATACGATCGTGTTAGCGCGAGTTACCTCAACAAACATCCGGATTGCCCAACTACATCCGCGATAACGCTAAAAAAACGGCTATTATACTATAGCAGTCAACACTAGAGCGACTATAGCCTAAACCTCAATCAATCAAACCCGCTTCAGGCGATGAGGCTGAAGCATAGGCCTTTCTAGGCATTCTGCCCGCAAGCCATGCCTCTCTGCCAGCCCTCACAGCCTTGTTCATGGCAGATGCCATCAGGACAGGTTTGCTGGCCGCGGCAATAGCCGTGTTCATCAGTACACCATCGACACCGAGTTCCATTGCAACAGCTGCATCACTGGCCGTTCCTACGCCTGCATCTACGATGATCGGTACAGTCGCTTCCTCGACGATAAAACGAATATTATGCGGATTGCGAACCCCCAGACCTGAACCAATGGGTGCAGCTAATGGCATCACAGCAACACAGCCCATTTCAGCCAGACGTTTAGCCAGTATCGGGTCATCATTCATGTAGACCATCACCTTGAAACCATCGTTGACCAGAGTCTCGGCAGCTTCCATGGTCGCAGGCATGTCCGGGTAGAGCGTTTTTTCATCTCCCAGCACCTCCAGCTTGCACAGTGGGTGGCCGTCAAGCAATTCACGTGCGAGCATCAGGGTTCTAACTGCATCTTTGGCGGTATAACACCCCGCAGTATTTGGCAAAATGGTATATTTTTCCGGCGGTAATACATCGAGAATATTCGCCTCACCCGGCGTCTGGCCGATATTCGTGCGACGAATGGCAATAGTGATAATTTCCGCACCGCTGGCCTCAATCGCCTCGCGAGTCTCATCCATATCTTTATACTTTCCAGTGCCCACCAGCAGACGGGATTGATATTCAATACCAGCAATTACCAGCGGATCATTATTACTTTCGCTCACAGCTTCACCTTTAATGATTAATTTTAGTCTTTAAGTGTTTAGTCGAACCTGATGTAAACCTTGCAGCTGACAATCGGGTAGAATCACCCACCGCCAATTGCGCCAACGATTTCGATATTGTCACCACTGGATAATTGATAACTGGAATGCTGACTTGCCGGCACGATTTCACCATTAACTTCGACAGCGATCCGTTTGCCCAGTAAATCCATCCCCTGGACCAGCTGAGTGACGCTGACAGGCCCGTCAATTGACCTTGATTTACCATTAACTATAATTTCTAACACTTTGTTTCCTATAATTTAATTATCTTTTAATATGGTAAATATTACCTGGTTAGCGGAATTTGTTCAGACAATCATTGTTACCAGTGAAATAGTACCGCAGACTTCCCTGCAAAGCATTAGCGGCAAAGCATTCAAGCAGGATAATGTACAATATTCCAGTGCTCTTCACGTCAGAGATTCTGAACAAATTCGTCACAGACAGATCGCAGTTCAATCAACTTTCCATGAAAGAAATGGCTACTGCCGTTGATAATTTCCAACTGAGGAGGTCGGCTCAGAGTACGCACCCAGTTAACCACCGAATTGATATCGACAACTTCATCTTCATCGCCCTGGATCAGTAACCATGGACAATCAATAGATTGCAGATTGTCAAAATCAAACATCCTTACCGGCGGCGCAACAGTGATCAGCGCCCGAGTCGGTGTCCTGCTCGCAATCTGCAGGGCTACGAAAGAGCCAAACGAGAACCCGGCCAGGATAACAGGCATACCCACTGCCTGCTTAACTGCCCAGTCAACCACTGCCATTGCATCATCCGCCTCACCAGCTCCTTTATCATAACTGCCCTGGCTGACACCAACCCCCCTGAAATTAAAACGGATAGCTGTATAGTTATTCTCAGCAAGTGACTTTGCCAGTGTATGCACCACCTTATTGTCCATAGTGCCACCGTATAACGGGTGCGGGTGACAAATGACGGCCAACCCCCGTGGCTCACTGGCAGCGGCACAATCGACCTTACCTTCAAGCACACCTGCTGGCCCGGGGATGGTGACCGGAAAGGAAGAGCGACCTTCATCACAACGATTTAGAGGATTTAGCATAATATGGATAGTTTTCGGTTTTTAGTGTTCAGAATTTAGCTATAGATTTTCAAGAATACTCTAGCTCTTCTATAGTTCTGCTCTGAGCACTGAAAACCGAAAACTGAACACTTGTTGTAGTTTATTAGCCCGATATCCCACCCAATGTAAGCTGGTATGGATCAAGCAGGCGGTTAATATCTGCCTCGTCGAGATCCGTCATTTCCAGCGTTACATCCTTGACTGAGCGATTCTCCGCATAAGCCTTTTTGGCAATCTTGGCACCAAGCTCATAACCAATAACCGTGTTTAAAGCTGTTACCAGTATCGGATTACGTTCTAATGACTGATTAAGTACCGCCTCGTTTACTGCGAAACCATCAATGGCTTTTTCCGCCAGCACGTCACAGGCATTCGACAATAAACGAATGCTCGATACCAGGCTATTGGCCAGCACCGGTAGCATGACATTAAGCTGGAAACTGCCGGATTGACCGGCAATAGTTACTGTTGTGTCATTGCCAATAACCTGTGCACTGACCATCGCCACCGCCTCGGGGATAACCGGGTTGATCTTGCCGGGCATGATACTGCTGCCCGGCTGTAATGCCGGCAGGGTAATCTCAGACAGGCCTGCCAGGGGGCCGGAATTCATCCATCGCAGATCATTGGCTATTTTCATCATTGAGACAGCAAGCGTTTTTAGCTGTCCACTCAGAGCAACCGCATCATCCTGGCTGGACAGGCCTGAGAAAAAGTTGTCACGCGCCTTGAAAGCCAGCCCGGTCGCATCACTCAGGGCCAGCGCACATTGATCAGCAAAGCCTTCTGGCGCATTGATGCCAGTGCCAACGGCGGTTCCGCCGAGAGGAAGATCGAGTAATGCCTGTGCAGTATGCTGAATCTGTGCTTTTGCACGTTGTATCTGATCATGCCAGCCGCTTATCTCCTGCCCCATAGTGACAGGCATGGCATCCATCAGGTGAGTACGCCCGGTTTTTACCGTACGGTCGAGTTCTTTGCTTCTTCGCTCTAGGCTTGCCAGCAGCTTATCCATCGCAGGAATCAGTGATTCATTGACCAGCAAAGAGGCAGCAACGTGGATAGCCGCGGGGAAGACATCATTTGAGCTTTGCCCCATGTTGACATGATCATTGGGGTGAACCTGCATTCCCGATTCTCGTGATGCCAGGGTCGCGATCACCTCATTGGTATTCATATTTGAACTGGTGCCGGATCCGGTCTGAAAGATATCAATAGGGAAGTGGTCGTCATGCTTACCGGAGGCAACTTCGGCAGCAGCCAGGGTAATCGCCCGTGTCCTTGGTTCGTTCAGCAGACCTAGGTGATGATTACTTGCTGCACAGGCCTGTTTGATCAGTCCCAGTGCACGGATGATAGCGCGTGACTGTGTAACACCGCTTATTGGGAAATTATCCACTGCACGCTGTGTCTGTGCACCATAGAGTGCTTCTTCGGGAACCTCGACCGAGCCCATAGAATCATGTTCGGTACGGTTTTTCTTGTTTGCCATTGTGCCTTTCCTTTGATGACTTGCCATTTAAAAAGAGAACCTCTAATAATTAATCAGCAAATATCTGAGTGCAATATCCATCATTTCTACACTGCAAAACCTGCGTATTAGAGAGCTATTACGTTCAATTTGCGCCTTTAGTATGACGAAGATTCAATCTCAATCCGACATGCACAGAATTGTTCGAGGTACCCATCAACTGATATGATGCGCGGTTATTATATAGCACAGCATACCTACTGTAGACGATGAATCCTGAAACCACTGCACGACTGTTGATCAGTTGCGATGACAAGCCCGGCATTGTTGCCACGGTGTCAAATTTCCTTTATCACCACGGCGCCAATATTACGGCTCTTGATCAACATTCCAGTGATCCTGAGGACGGTACATTTCTGATGCGACTGGAGTTCCAGACACCGCATCTAAACACAAGTCAGAGCATACTTGAACAGTCCTTTGCTGAAAATGTAGCAAGGCCGTACAAAATGGACTGGAAGATAAGTTATGCGGCACACCTTAAGCGCACCGCTATACTGGTATCCAAGCAGGATCATGCACTTCTCGAACTGCTGTGGCGCTGGCACCGCGGCCAGCTTCCCATCGATGTAAGCCAGGTCATCAGCAACCACAGGGATACCGAGGCCGCGGTAAAATCATTTGGTGCGGAGTTTCATTATGTGCCGGTCAATCCTGACAATAAAGACGCTGCAGAACAGGAAATTCTCGAGTTGCTGTCTGATGACACTGACCTTGTGGTACTCGCCCGTTATATGCAAATTCTCTCTAAGGACTTCGTCAGCCATTTTCCACAGAAGATCATCAATATACACCATTCCTTCCTGCCGGCTTTTATCGGTGCAGACCCCTACCGGCGTGCTGCAGAACGAGGGGTAAAACTGATCGGCGCTACGGCTCATTACGTCACCGAAGAACTTGATGAAGGCCCGATCATCGAGCAGGATGTTAAGCGGGTATCGCACCGCCACAACGTCGCTGAATTAAAAGAATTTGGACGCGATATTGAACGAAATGTGCTCGCACGTGCTGTGCGCTGGCATGCCGAAGACCGAATTATACTGTTGCATCAAAATCGAACGGTTGTGTTTGCTGAGTGGTAAAGTAATTGGGTGTTTTGCTGGCGCACGGTTGAATTGTTTTCTTCTTTTATTCCTTGCCTAATCTGAGCTTTGATTTTCGCCCTTTATGGACAAGTATCATTTTTGATTATTGGTTGTGCTAGCGCACGGCGTATTAAATGTCCTGTCTGGGCGAGTGATTTTTCTTTTTTATAATCTGTGGTTAGTTTTTACCTTGTTTTTTCGCCTTCTATGGCGAGTATCAAATTGATTACTAACTGTGCTAGCGCACTGCTGAGGTTTTCGCCGTTTATCGGCGAGTATCTTTTCTTTGCTTATCCAAAGAAAAGTTACCAAAAGAAAGGATCCCCAACATGCCCGCCCTCCGGGTTCCCTGCGATGCTCGAATGAAACGGCGGGATGTGAAACTCGCTACGCTCAGACAGCCACATCCCGAACCCTCCGGTTCATTCTGTGCTTCTCGGCGAGCCTGAACGGGGCTGAAAATCAATGGCAGAACGGTAGACTATGACCAAAGACAAACAACAAATAACTTTCACTTCCGTCATTCCGGTATGGTTTTAGCCGGAATCCATTCTTTTTACTCTGACTGGATACCGGCCTATGCCGGTATGAGAGAAGTTTATCCAGAGGCCTGCGGTACCTCTAATCAGGTGCTACCGATCTGGTTTTGACTTACTCCCCTTTTGTGTTGTCGAGCACTGGAGGGTTAGAGCGGGTCAGCGTGAGGACTGTCTGAGCGCAGCGAGTTCCGCAACGCCCGCTGTAAC
>JASJFV010000089.1:0-6251 GCA_033791885.1 Gammaproteobacteria bacterium
TGGTACGGCCAAAGATTTTGCAACTGCCTGTGCTATCCCTGCAGATCACTTGTTAGCACTGCAACTGGCCCAGTCAGGGAATATACAATACGTCGATGCGGTTAAAGCCAACGAACACCACTTTATGAATATTGCCAGCGGTGGCTTTGGCGCCCAGGTAACAGCCAACACGCCGGTAGCATTGAAGAATTTTCTTGGCGGCGGAGCCTACACGTTGTCTGGCCTGGTCCAGGCAGTGAACTTTTCTCCATATCACGGCGAGATTCGCCTGCCTGATCATTCACTCAGTAACGCCGTCATCGTTGGTGCAGTATGTAATGGCAGACAGGCAGGTGGTGGTCAGCAGCTTGCGCCACAGGCCCTAATTGACGATGGTTTGCTTGACCTGGTGGCATTGAACAACTTCCCGCCAGAAGCCTTGAGCCAGGTCGTAGAGGAATTGCTTGCACCGGATGCTAGTGGAGAGTTTGTGCAGCGATTCAGGGCCCCATGGGCGGAATGGGAATCAGATGTAGAGATGCCCATCAATCTTGATGGTGAACCCATCAGCAGCAAAAAGATCCGTTTTGAAGTGGTGCCCGGTGCAATTAAACTGGTGCTGCCGGATAATTGCCCTATGATAAAAAACGCCTGATAACAGCCATTAGTGTTAAAAGAACTTTCCGTTTTCCTGTATTCAATAGAAGACCTATGAATGCGCATACTGCACTTTAGCGATCCCCATTTCGATTTATCACTGCGCACGTTGCCTTTCAAAAAATGGTTTGGCAAACGTGCCATCGGCGCGCTAAACCTGTTAGCGGGCAGGGGGCGGGTGTTTGATCAGGCCGAAGAAAAAATTGCAGCACTGAACATGTTCATAAAAGAGAATAATATCGATCTGCTGCTCAGTACCGGAGACTTCACTGCACTCGGACTTGAAGCGGAACTACGCAGCAGTGCCGAAGTGATAGCACCATTAACTGATGTGCCGTATGGCTTCATCACAGTGCCAGGCAACCATGATATCTATGCTAAAGATGTCATTACAAACAATCACTTCTTCAATAACTTCGGCCCTGCCATGCAAACCGATATGCCCGAGTACTGCACAGACGGCATCTGGCCATTTGTGCGTTTGATTGGTGAAGACATAGCTGTCATTGCCGTTAATAGTGCAAAACCCAACCCGGTTCCATGGCGCTCAGATGGTCATATTCCGGAGATACAGCTCGAGGTATTGAATCGTATCCTTGATGATGAGCGATTGACCGGACGTTTCCTTTTCGTCATGACACACTATGCCTCCCGATTGCAGAACGGCAAGCGGGACACCCGACTGCATGGGTTGCATAATGCTGATGATTTTCTTTCAATCTGCAAAAAAATATCGACCGGTGCGTTGTTATGCGGCCATGTCCATCGGTGCTACCGTACCCCGCTTGATGGATTAAAAGCAGACCTTTACTGTGCCGGAAGTGCAACCATAGAAAATCATGAAGGGTTCTGGTTGTTTGATGTTTCAAGTGACTCCTGCCATGCTAGCCAGGGATTCTTTGATGCAGATAAGTATTGCTATTTTACAGCAGAGACCCGCATATGAGACGGTCTTGCAGAGTATGTTGGAGTAATATCGACCTGGTTTTATCCCGTCCTGGTATGGCCCCTGCTTAAATTATTTAGTGAGCATACAACCTGCTGCTTCTGCAGTGGGCATGATAATTGCATTTCCGGCATTATCTTCCACTGGCAGAGATTTTGAAGGTGAAGCTCTGGTATTTTACAGGTCATCACAGATGATGGAGCAGTCAATCACATCTGTCTGTATGTGGGTATGCTTTCTTATTAGCCAGAGCTGTTCATATTTATGTTGGACGTACCAACAAACATGCTGCTCCATTGGGAGATCCTGGTCCAGTTTCTGCGCAACTCATCAGTTTTGCGTCGCTCCATGTTATGGCGCCGCTCTGTTTGATCCGTTATGCGTCGATACAGACTATGCAATTGACGACGTTCAACGCCAGACCGGCGATCAACGCCTCTTCGTGAGGCCCATCTATAGGATTTAGTCTCTGGATGATTTTGCTTTGTCGTGTCCTTTTCAATATCCATCATTCAAGCAGCTACCTACTAGCAATAATATCATTACTGGATCATTAGCCTGAGCCTGCCAATTATCATCAAGCCCATCGAAATGAGTAATCCTACAAACACACCCGTCATTTTTTTCATCTTCTTATTCTCTCTTTACTATTCGCCGTAAAATAATACTCTAAATGTCATCATGCAATTTTCATACCGTTGCACAATTACAATGACTTACGCTCGAAAATTTTCAACATTGTAAAATTATCTGACAGGCTATATAAACTGATTTAAATAGGAGCGAAATTAATATGGCGTACTTGAATTTAACAGTTTGAGAATCGCTAACCGCAGCATGTCGACTGTAGAGCAAGCGACCCTGCTACTTCCGGTCTAGTTAGTAAGCTGCTTCGAAGCTAGATTAATCCCAATAGATTAAGCCCGTCACGAAACAAAAAGATTGCAAAAACGCACAGTAAAAGTCCTAACAGGCGCATGATGTACCTGTACGCATTACCGCATAAATAGTTTTTAGATTTTCCGGCTAAAAGTGCCAAAACTACTTTTGAGCCTACCAGGAAAGTATAAAACCCGGCGATAAAAGCCAGGGGGAATAGGCTATTTTGATTCATTGCTTTGGTCATGACTGGAGCGCCAACACTCAGCCAGAACAGGTAGGGATGAGGGCTTAGCGCATTCGTTAACACTCCTTTTGTTAATGATTTTGGTTTTATTTTTTTAGCATTCAGATCAATCTCAGTTGTCGATATGCTTTTGTATCCCATATTTAAAATAAAGCAGCCACCAATGAGAGATATTATGCCTAAAATTTCATGGAAGTTAGACAACTTTGAAATTAGAAACAAGGTAACAATGATAATGGGTAAATCGGTAATTATTGGCGCAATAGCAACTTTTAAACCGGATTTGATCCCGTGTTGAAGTGTTTCAGAAATAACCAGTGTCAACAGTGGCCCTGGCGCAAAGCCTGCAGATAAGCCCAGTACAGCACCAATTGTTAAATAATGTATCATTTAAATATCAATAGTGACTGATAAGAAGAGAAGTGTTGATCTTATTAGAGGGACAACTTTTCCATGCCAAAAAGGCTATTTAATCTAGCTCAACCTAAGTCTATTCTGAAACGGTATGGAATTCAGGTAGCCGATTCCTAGTTGCCAAATGTATTGCAATCTTTCAAGTTACCTTTGCTAACCCCCCTGGAAAACCACTTAACGCGTTGTTTTGAGCTGCCATGAGTAAAGGTGTGTGGAATAGCGAAGCCCTGTGACTGTTTTTGTAGTCTGTCATCACCGATTGAGGCGGCAGCGATTAGTGCTTCTTCAAGGTCTCCTTCTTCCAGAATATCGTACTGCTTGTCGGCATGATTTGCCCAGATCCCTGCATAGCAATCAGCCTGTAATTCAAGGCCTACTTGCAGCTGGTTTTTTTTGCTTTCGCCCCATACCTGCTGTTTTGCCTTTTCCACATCATTTAGCGTTCCATCCAGGTTTTGTATATGGTGACCAACCTCATGTGCCAGCACATAAGCCTGTGCAAAATCACCATCTGCACCATGCTGACGTTTCAAGTCTTCAAAGAATCCCAGGTCAACATAGATTTTTCTATCTAGAGGACAATAAAAAGGCCCCATCCGTGAACTGGCTGGCCCACAACCACTTGTAGTTGACCCACGATACAGTACAAGAACTGCAGGAGGGTAGCGTACCCCAGCCTGGGCAAAGATCGCTGACCAGATTGCTTCGGTGTCGGCATGCACAGTTTTAATGAATGCAGCCTGCTCATCATCAATTTCTTCATTCAGGCTGCTCGATGTATTACCGCCATCCAGCAATGATGTTGGAACAAATAAATAGCCTAAATAAACAATAGCGCCAATAAACAATACAGTGCGGCCACCTTTTGATCGCAGCAGTTTTTTTAACATTGGCCAGAGAAACAGAATTGTTCCAATAGACGGTAACCCCGGGCCTGCGCGACCCGTGCGGCTTCTTCTATCATCAACGTTTGTGCTTTGTTTTCTTGTGCGCCATTTCATTATATAACTTGACTCATACCTATGATTAACAGCGTGATATATTACGCCAGTCTGACTATTTTCGCTCCTTTTTCATGCCTTTTTATTAGCCGCGATCAAGCGATGTAATGCTTCTGATTTGATCAATTTGATGTGAGAGAATTCAACGACTTTAGTGAAAAATTGTCCATAGTAAAGATTAGTGTAAATATATGCATAGAATTGGGGGTGGCTTAACAGACGAGAAATTCCTCCCTAATCATCACCTGTTTCAGGGTTATTCTAATATCACTGTTTTACTTATTATGATATTAATGATCTGGATTACCCGTTCCAAATAGATAATTAATAAAGACAAATAATAATTAAGTATCTGCAGTAAACTATTCTTGCTTCAACAGGTGCAGATATTCTGAGATTAATTCACTTAAGTACAGTTTGAGACAATCTTATAGAAATATTGCTATCACCAGACATCTTTTGATAATAACTACGACGAAATATTTACAGGGATTCACAAATGAAATCATGGAAACATACAACAATCAAAGCAGTGATGGCAGGGGTGTTTATGTTCAGCTCCGCCCAGTGTTATGCAACTGCAGAAGAAGATTATCAAAACACATTCGTTGAATTTCTGGAGGCAGGCCCGGCCACCTATCTGAATATCAATGTTCACGGCAGAAGTTCTGTGAATCTTGATCAAAATCTCACAGATCTGTATCACAGTAATGGATTGCAGCCTTTCTGGATTGAGAATGGAAAGCCCAGTAAGCGTGCTTCAGAGATCATCAGTGTACTGGAAGATGCGGGAAGTCACGGCCTTGATACACAAAGTTATTTTGTAGATTTGATCAACCAGCACAAGGTTAGCAAACACCCGAATGACATGGTGCGACTCGATATTCTCCTGTCAATGGGCATGATGCGCTATGTCGCTGATCAGCGCGAAGGACGTATACTGGCACACGAAATAGACCCTGTGCTGTTCGAATCAGCCAGCGATGTGGAAATCGACTGGACTGTTCTCAGGCAGGAAGCTTTCGGGGCACCCGATATGAAGGCCTTTCTCGAACAACAGCAACCACCTTTTCTGCAATACCGGGAGTTAAAGAATAAGCTCTCTGAATACCGGGCACTTGCGGCATCAGGCGGCTGGCCATTAATCATGGCAGGAGAGACATTGAAACCCGGCATGGATGACCCGCGCATCAAGGATGTTAGACAACGTCTAGCCGCAACAGGAGAACTGACCGCAGGAAACAGCGATAACACAATGTTTGATCCGGCGCTGGAAGAGGCCGTCAAACAATTCCAGAAGCGTCACAATTTGAATCCAGACGGTGCTATCGGCAAGCAGACACTTGCTGCAATGAATGTCACCACTGAAGCCAGAATCAATCAAATTATCGTCAATATGGAACGTTACCGCTGGTTGAAACGGGACATGAATGATCGCCTGGTAGCCGTCAATATTGCTGGCTTTGAGGCATTTGCCGGTGTACCGGGAAAATTCGATTTATCGATGCCTGTAGTGGTCGGTAAGCTGCGTCACGAAACACCGGTTTTTAGTGACACGATAAAATATGTGGTGTTCAACCCTTACTGGACACTGACCCCCAACATTGCTCGTAATGAAACCTTGCCGAAACTGAAGAAGGATCCCCTGTACCTGCAAAAACATGATATGCGTATTTACCAGGGCTGGGGTGATGACTCCAAAGAACTAGATCCAACTACAATCGACTGGAGTAAAGTTTCAAAGAAAGACATGAATCAATACCGTGTTCGACAGGATCCGGGGCCAAAAAATGCCCTTGGTACCTTGAAACTTGTTTTTCCGAACAAATACGATGTCTACCTTCATGACACGCCATCACATGCATTATTCAAAAGAGAGAAGCGTGCATTCAGTCATGGCTGCATCCGCATGGATCGGCCAGTAGAAATGGCTTCATGGGTTCTGGGTGGAGAAGAAGCTGGATGGGGGGTTGAACGAATTAATCAAATCATCAAGAGCCGTGAACGAAAGGTTGTCGTGCTGGAAAAGCCCGTACCGATTCACATCATGTACCGCACCGCCTTCGTTAATACGCAGGACAACTCTTTAATATTTTATGAAGACATTTATGGCCGCGATAAAATCCTT
>JASJFV010000090.1:0-7261 GCA_033791885.1 Gammaproteobacteria bacterium
CTCAAGCTTGATTTACCTGCTATGGGTCCGGTAGCACTGACGTCAAAACTAAATATTAATAATGCCGGTTATGACATGCCGCAGCTCGATTTGCTAATTGGAAAAAGTGACTTGAAGGGTAAGATGCATCTGGACACTTCTACAGCCAAGCCCGAGCTGGAAATTGAATTGGTCTCAAACCTGATCCGCCTGGAAGATTTTGATTCACTACGAACAGATAAAGAAAAAGAGCAGCGCAAGAGAAAAAAAGACACGATTGAGGAGGCAGCAAAGAAAGATAGTGAAGCATCTGAGAGAAACACTGATGAAACCGATAATGAGACAAATCAGCTGCTGTCCTACGAGGTGCTTAATGCACTCAATGCCAATATTCAGGTAGAAGCGAAAAAAGTGGTAGCCGAAAAAGATGACCTTGGTACTGGACTCCTCAAAGTTTCACTGAAAGATGCACGTCTTGCTGTTGAGCCATTACGCGTGGATGTTCCGGGAGGTCGTGCTCAGCTGGAAATGGATTATACGCTTTCTCCGAATCAGGCCGCTCTTAATATGAAGGCAGATATAGCGGAGTTTGATATTGCGACGCTGGTCAGGCGGACAAAGCCTGAATCTGATATGGGCGGTCTGTTCACACTTGATGCGGAGCTGCGTACGTCTGCTGCAAATCCAGAAAGTTTAATGAAGTCTGCCAATGGGCATATTGATTTTGCCCTGGTACCGGTAAATTTTTCCTCTGGAGTTATTGATCTATGGGCTGTTAATCTACTCTCAGCCATCATGGATAAATCAACAGAGAAGGACCAATCTGTAATTAATTGTGTGGTTGTGCGGTTTGGTGTTTCAGATGGTCTGATGGAGGAAAAGGCGATTTATCTGGATACTACTAACATGCGTATAGCCGGTAAGGCTGAGATTAACTTTGTAGAAGAACAAATTGATATCAAACTGGCGCCAAGACCTAAGAAACCAGAGTTTTTCAATGTCGCCATACCAATCAAATTAAAGGGATCATTTGAAGATTTCGGTATCAAGATTGGTGTGTTCCGTATGGCCGGCCAGATGGTATCGTTTATCACCAGTCCCTTTCATGTGCCGATACGCAGAGTGTTTACAGAAGCAGAACCTGCTGATGGTGTTGAGGCGTGTAAGCTTGCATGGACCAGGACGGCTGGCGAATAATTGGGTGGTATTTCTATAATACTGCCATAATGCTAAAAGAATGAGAAAGAGCGTGATTGAATATAAGAACATTCCTGGAAAATAATTATGAAAACTAAAGAAGTCTTCCGTCTGGCTACAGTTTTATTTTTTCTTACTGCAGCTGGCTGTGCATCACTGCCGGAGAATACAGGCCGACAGCAGTCACAGGCATTCGATAGACCAGAAAACACAGAACTGGGTAAAAAGTATGCTGAGCATGCTATCAAGTATCCGCCTGGACAGTCTGCCTATCATCTATTATCAGATGGCCTTGATGCCTTCGTTGCGCGGGCGGCACTGGCGCAGATCGCTGAACACAGCATTGACTCGCAATATTATATGGTGCACGGCGACCTGGTTGGGCTACTGTATATGGACCAGCTATTAAAGGCGGCCGATAGAGGCGTAAAGGTACGTTTTCTGCTGGATGATATGGATGAAGGTGGGCGTGATTTCAGTCTTGCCAAATTTGATTTTCACCCGAACATCGAGGTGCGAATTTTCAATCCTTTTGGTCGCAATACCGGAAAGACCATGCAGTTTGTTACCGGGCTTGGTAAACAGACTCGACGCTCGCACAATAAAACGTATACCGTCGATAATGTTGCCACCATACTCGGTGGTCGAAATATAGGTGATGAATACTTTGATGCGGATGGGGTGATGGACTTTGCCGATCTCGATGTTTTGGGGATCGGGCCGGTTGCGAAAGAAGTTTCTGCTTCCTTTGATCAATACTGGAATCACCAGCTCAGTTACCCGATATCATTATTAACCAAAGAACAACCTACAGAAGAAGACTACCGCCAGGGTAAGGCAAAGCTGGATCAATTTATCGCCGAACAGTCCGAGTCCGCTTATCTGAAGAGTCTGCGTGACTCTGACATGGCAAAGAGTGTCAGAAACAAAGATGTTGTCTACGCCTGGGCTGATGCCAGGGTCTATGCGGATCCACCTGATAAACTGCTGGAAAAGACCGGTGACAAGGCATACCAGATGTTTGTTAATTTAAAGCCCTACATGGAGAGGGCGGATAAAGAGCTGCTGATAATCTCTCCTTATTTCGTGCCAGGTAATTCGGGTGTCGAGTTTCTTACCGGTTTAGCCGAAAAAGGTGTAAGGGTAAGGATTCTGACAAATTCTCTCGCCTCGACTGATGTCAGTGTCGTACATGCCGGTTATGCCCGCTACCGCAAGCCACTGCTGCGTGCCGGTATCGAGTTGTATGAATTAAACAAAAAAACGGCAAAGGCGAGTCGTAAGGCAATAAAAAATGGGAAGGTGGGTGTCTCAGAAACCAGCCTGCACGCCAAGACCTTTATTGTTGACAGGAAAACCGCCTTTATTGGCTCTCTCAATCTCGACGCACGCTCGGTTGTGCAGAACACTGAGATTGGCGTAGTCATAGACTCAAAAGACATCGCTGACATAATAAGCACTGGAATTGATAATAATATCGACAGGGCGGCATTCCGTGTCAGGCTGGATGTAGACAAAGACGGTACAGAGCACACTACCTGGACAGGTTTGATAGATGGCAAGGAGACAACACTGACAACAGAACCGTATACCGGTTTCTGGAAACGTTTCGGCACCAGTTTTATGCGTTTGATGCCGATTGAATCGCAGATATAAAAGAAAGAGGTATTACGATTTACGAATTAGGTTTTACGTAAAACGTAATACATAAAACGTAAAAAAGCCTCCGGGTCGGAGGCTTTTTTCTAAAGCTTGTTGCTAGTCCCTACGAAGCCAGCTTTTCCTTAATGGTATTAACCACTACATCGCTCGATGTCGCATTGATATCCAGCAGCATGTCTTCATTAGCGTAGAAATCAACCAATGGTGCTGTCTGTTCATTGAAGGTGTCCAGGCGCTTGGTGATGGCTTCTTCTGTTTCGTCATCACGCTGGATGGTTGGGCTGCCGCATTTATCGCAGACACCTTCTACTTTGCTCGGCATGCTTTTAACGTTGTAGATCGCCTGGCATTCTGAGTTAGAACATGTGCGGCGAGTTGTCAGTCGGTCAAGAATGACGTCTTTCGGTACATTCAGGTTGACGGCAAAATCAAGCGTAATGTCCAGTTTCTCTAGCAGTGTTTTCAGTTCTTCTGCCTGCGGGATAGTACGAGGAAAGCCATCCAGCAGGAAGCCGCTTTTGCAATCGTCTTCCAGCAGGCGCTCGCCCATGATACCCATGATCAGTGAGTCAGGAACCAGTTCGCCACGGTTCATATAACCCTTGGCTTCTACACCAAGCTCAGTGCCATCGCGTACTGCACCACGCAGTATGTCACCGGTAGAAATCTGTACCGAACCGTCAATACCGGTCAGTAATTTGGCGACAGTACCTTTGCCGGCACCCGGGGCACCTAATAGAATTAGTCTCATGGAATATCTCCTGTGTTAAAAAAGTGTTAGTTATTGGGAATATAAAAACATAAAGCGTCAGCGCACTGATGATTCGAAAAAATCAGGGGCCGCGTCATCTTTATGAAGAAAACCAGTTTTTAAAGGACGTCTTATCGAACCCGTAAAATATTTTCCGCTGTTTGTCATAACTTGCAAGAAATGAGTCCGCAAAAGCTAAACAATCAATTTTACCTGTCTTCAGTCCATTCGTCATCGTTTTCTTGCAGCTGTATAGTCGGTGGCCGAGTTTTTTTTCTCGTGGGCTATGATTATGCTGTAACTGATCTGTTTATTTGATATTTGTTAAATAGAACTTCAATGCACAATTATCAAGGTTTACCCGCAAATCACTCAACTTTGATGCGGTTATTTAGTATTTACTCATTTACTAATAGACGAAACCTGAATATAATTGATAATTATTCTCGTTTGAAATCACTGGTTACCTAATGCACAGCCAACCTCTTAGCAAAATACCCGCTGGAATGACCGTTCGCCTGGTTTCTATCGATGGCGGACGCCAGTTGATGCGCCGACTGCTGTCACTGGGTATTACCCTGGGTTCAGAACTGGAGATACTCCATCATCGAGGACATGGCGTTGTCATTGGACAAAACGGTAATCGTGTTGCCCTGGGCAGGGGTATTGCTGAAAAGCTACAGGCAGAGAAGGTTGACTGATGGCAGGTTTTCGCGAAACGGATTATGAAATGCCAGAAAAACTGCGTTCCCTGACGTTCGCGCTGGCAGGAAATCCAAATTGCGGAAAGTCGGCGCTGTTTAATACTTTCACCGGCATTCGGCAGAAAACCGGCAACTGGCCCGGGGTCACTGTTGACCGCAAGGAAGGGCGATTTGAGATCGATGGCCGAAATGTTTCACTTATCGACCTGCCTGGCATCTACTCACTGGATGCAAGCTCACTGGATGAAGAAGTTACTCGCGATTATCTGTTATCAAAAGATGCAGATTTGATTGTCAACGTTGTTGATGCTTCGAATCTTGAGCGTAATCTCTATCTTACTGTGCAATTGCTAGAGATGGGCGTTCCCGTCGTGCTGGCGCTGAATATGATGGATGTCGCTCGCAAACGCGGTATACAGATTGATGAAGTAAAGTTGGCACAGAAACTCGGTTGTCCGGTAGTCCCCGTTGTTGCCACCACCAGTGAAGGCAGTTCTGAGTTAAAGGCCCGAATGATTGCCGTTGCTGATGGAAAAGAGCAGGGGGGATTCCCGCTTGCGCTTGATGAAGTCGTTGAACAGGCGGTAAGTGACCTGGAAAGCCTGCTTGAAGATTTGCCAGAAGACAATCGTCGCTGGCTGACAATTAAGTTAATTGAAAGTGAGCTGGTTGATACCGGTCTGGAAGCTGAAACTGAAGACAAGATCAACTTCTGGCGCACACAGATTTCAGATCGCGCTGGTGAAGATGCTGATATCCTGATTGCTGACACCCGCTATGGCCATGCGCATACTCTGGCACAGACTGTAATGCGTATGCAGGGGAAAGTGACCCGCACTCTCAGCGACAGTATAGATCATCTGGTGCTGGGCCGATGGACAGGAATTCCGTTGTTCCTGCTCATTATGTACCTGATGTTTTTGTTTACCATTAATGTTGGCGGCGCATTTGTCGATTTTTTTGATGGTGCGGCCAATGCGCTGTTTGTAAATGGATTTGGCGAACTTTTATCAGCTATTGGTTCACCTGAATGGTTAAGAGTCATTCTTGCCGATGGTGTTGGTGGCGGGTTGCAGATCGTTTCAACCTTTATCCCCATTATTACCGCGCTGTATCTTTTTCTCTCGGTACTTGAGGACTCCGGTTATATGGCGCGTGCGGCCTTTGTGATGGACCGTGCCATGCGCTCTATTGGCTTGCCTGGTAAGGCTTTTGTTCCGCTGATCGTTGGTTTTGGCTGCAATGTGCCAGCCATTATGGCCACCCGGACGCTGGAAAGTGAGCGCGAAAGAAAACTGACTATCCTGATGAACCCGTTTATGTCCTGCGGAGCCCGGTTGCCAGTATATGCTTTATTTGCCGCCGCCTTCTTTCCTCATTCCGGGCAAAATATAGTTTTTGCACTGTACCTGATAGGCATAGCTGCTGCGATTCTTACCGGGCTGTTAATGAAGCATACACTGCTGCCGGGTGCGAGCAGTGGTTTTATGATGGAACTGCCTCCTTATCATGTACCAACACTGAAAGGCATATTTTTACGCGCCTGGGATCGTGTAAGGCTTTTTGTTAAGGAAGCTGGCCAGGTCATTATATTGATGGTGCTGGCGCTGAATTTGTTGAACTCAATTGGCACCGATGGCTCGTTTGGTAATGAAGATAGTGAGAAATCGGTACTCAGTGCTACAAGTCGTGCGATGGTGCCGGTGTTTGCTCCGATGGGAATCCAGGAAGATAACTGGCCGGCAGTGGTGGGTATTGTTTCCGGTGTGCTTGCCAAAGAGGTGGTAGTCGGCACGCTGGATAATCTATACACAAGCCTGGCTGATGACGGTACAGGTGAAGATGAAGTCTTCAGCCTGTGGGGGCAGCTGGGTGATGCGGCAGCGACTGTTCCTGCAAATCTCGCCAGTCTCGGCAACAGCCTGCTCGACCCGCTGGGCATCGGTATTCTCAGCATCACTGATGCCGAAAAAGCGGCAGAGGAGCAGGGCGTCAGGCAAGGTGTCTTCGGCGCCATGAATAGCCGTTTTGATGGTGCTGCCGGTGCCTTCTCCTATCTATTATTCATTCTGCTGTATTTTCCCTGTGTTGCGACCATTGGTGCTATTAAACGCGAGGCGGGTCGACCCTGGGCGCTGTTTGTCGCTACCTGGACCACAGCCGTTGCCTATATCACTGCATCCAGTTTCTACCAGATCGCGCGCTGGACAGACCATCCCTTATCTTCATTTACCTGGCTGGCAGGAATGTGGCTGGTATTCGCTCTGCTGATTATCGGCTTGAGACACTGGGGCCGCCGCAAAAAGGACACCAATTTGCGTCCAGCAAGAGTAGCAACATGATTCTTTCTGATATCCGTAAGTATTTGCAGGATCGGGGTCAGTCGAGCCTCGCAGACATCGCTGTGCATTTTGATGTCGAGCCGGATGCGGTACGGGGTATGCTGGAGATCTGGATAAAGAAAGGTAAGCTGAATCGGTGTTCTGCCACTACCTCCTGCGGTACGAGCTGTTCGCAATGCGATACTGCTGCAACCGAAATTTATGTTTGGGAATCTAGTCCGCTGTCGGTGAAGCTACCGCTACCTGTGGATTGCAGTCATCCAGGTAACTAGGCTGGTTAGTCCTAGCGCACCGCTGATTGGTTTCGCCCTTCCCGGGCAGGGTTCTTTTTTTTTAGTTTCTATTAAGTGTTTTTATTAACTATTTCGTCCTTTATGGGCGAGTATCTTTTATGAAGGCTTTCCTGGCCTTCACCCTTCCGGCCAGCCTACGGCTGTTCAAATCCGCTTCGTGAGGATTTGTCTTTGGCCAAAGACAAGGTACCAAAAGAATGGCCGCCCTGCCGTGTTGGCCTTCGGCTGCTCTGTGAGCTTCGGCTTAGAGCGGGCGCCGCGGAACTCGCTATCGCTCAGACAGTCCTCGCGCTGATCCGCTCTAAGCCTCCAGTGCTCGACAACACGAAAGGG
>JASJFV010000091.1:0-6413 GCA_033791885.1 Gammaproteobacteria bacterium
TTTCTGCAGATCCTTTTCAGCTTTTTTCGCTTCGGCTGCTTCGCGCTTTTCAATCTGATTGATTTCTCGATAGAGAGCGCTATTTCGCTCTTCCGCCTGCTCATAGGCAACAGGATCAAAGCTGTTATCTATTTGCAGATGTTCGATGTTATCGGCTATTGCTGCAGGCGGATTATCTCCGTAATGTACCTGTCCCGATTCATCAGTCCATTTTTGAATGGTCTCAGTAAAGCCGTTATCACAGGCAAGCAGAATTACCAGTATGGCAAATGTTCTCATTCCTATTCCCTCCATGGATAGTGGTCTGAGTGAGCTTAAGTATATTTTTTATCTATGCTGAAAAGCAATTACCTGTAGGAAATGGCTACCGTTGATAGGTCAGGTTGTGGATAAACGCAATGTCGACAGGGCCGCAGAGATTCTATCATCCTCAAGTTTCTTAAAATCATTCTGATTGAAAGTCGTTACACCACCGCAAAGCTCATACCAGGCAAAATTCTCCGTCCACTGTGGAATTTCATAGCTGCCCTGGAAAGGTCTTTCCAGGCAAATAATTCTGTCAGGCAAATAGACCAGATTATAGGTAATGTTACTGTGATGAAGCTCATTGATGTTATGCCAGGCCTCAACGGGGCTTTTAAATACCCTGCAAGATACAGGGTAGGGTGTGTTGCCGCCATTATGTTGCCAATGCGATCTTAGGACTGGTAAAGGCTCTTGCATGGTGAATGTCTGGAAATGCAGGTGGTTTATCGATGCACCTGCGCCATAGCTGTTATAGGCGATAGCGATGTTCGGAATATTCTGTCCCAGCTGAGTACATAGTGAACTGGTGAAATGGTGCATGTCAGCATTGAGAAACTGGGGAAGGTTTTCTCCCGGCTCAGGCACTAAAATTCCATGCAGTGGGGCAAAGGGAAATTTATTATAAAGCAGCTTTACCGGAACACCATCTATGACACCTGACCAGAAGACCTCCTTGTTGAGGAAAGGTTTGTTGAAATTAAATGCATTTTCATCATAATCCTGCAACAGTCTGGAAATGCTTGCATCGGACATTCGTTGCGGCCGCAATGCACGAAGCTGGTTAAACTGAAGTTCCCAGCTTTCCGTATGTCGATATTCGGTGGTGCTAAGGTTGTTGAAACCCATGGCGATGAGTTTCAGAAAGACCAGCATGTCATCGGGTGCATCATGAAGCGGCTTCCCCTGTCTAAGTGTGCTGGAATGTTTCTGCTTCTGTAGTTCGTACTTGTCCTGCAGGCGTTGTTTAAATTTGGTGAAAATCTTTTCGTCCAGCAGGGAGTTGGCCAGCACAAGAATGAAGGTGCCGAGCGAGTCTTCATCCGGTTGCTGGTCTAAGCCGCTTTCAAATGCTGTCTGTAATGAAGCAGGTGATAAAAAGATTTCAGGTAATTTCATGATCAGGCAGGCTTCCGATAGTTTTTTTCAGCTGCTGTTTTTTAGTGGGCGCTATTGTTGCATACCTGCCAGCTAAGTTCAGGGCAACTTATTACCTGCGTGGTATAATTTGACGCTGCAAATATCATGGTTTTCTGGAGTTCTGGTGGAAATTTATAAGAAATTTAGTATCGAAGCAGCCCACCGGCTGACAAATCTGCCCACAGAGCATAAATGCTCCCGGCTGCACGGTCATTCTTTCGAGGTAGAACTGCGCGTCACTGGCGAGGTGGACGAGGAATTTGGCTGGGTGCAGGATTTTGGTGATATCAAGCGTGTTTTTAAACCCATTTATGAGCAGCTGGATCACCATTACCTGAATGAAATTGAAGGACTGGGAAACCCGACCAGTGAAAACCTGGCAAAGTGGATATGGCATAGGTTGAAGCCTGATCTGCCTTTGCTGTCAGCCATTGTCGTCAGGGAAACCTGTACTGCCGGCTGCATTTACAAAGGGCCAGATTAAAGAGGGCCTGACAAAACACAGCATAATTGTTAAAAAATGGTTTCCTGCTGCTGACCAATTGCCGACATTCGCGACAGGCCAAGCTCTTCCTGTGAACTGTCGCTGCCCTGGTGTTTCAACGTGATGATGCGCGATTGCAGGCCTTGCCTGTCAAATAACAAGGTATCACCGAGATCTTCAAACGCGGCTATAAGTCCTTCACCGGGGACGCTATAAAGTTCAAGGAATTTCATTGCAAGGATAGTTGCCTGTATATCAATTCCGGACCGCACATTTTACTGAGCTTTATCGAATTCAACAATGTTTATCTCCATCTTCCATACATCTGGCACTATTTATCCGGCTGAGTCTGGCATAAAATTTCCTGCCTGATAAATCACCAGAGATTCCTTACCGGTATGAGATTTAAAACACAAATGATCACTATAGCTTTGTTGGTCAGCAGCATTAGCAGTCTGCAGGTCGCTTTTGCCAGCACCCTGGTCTATTGTTCTGAAGGTAGCCCGGAGACTTTTAATCCCCAGCTAAGTACGTCAGGAACTACCTTCGATGCTTCATCAAGGCAAATCTATAATCGCCTGGTTGAGTTCAAACCTGGTACCACAGAAATTGTGCCCGGCCTGGCGCTGAGTTGGGAAGTCAGTAAAGATGGTCTTGAATACACTTTTAATTTACGTCAGAAAGTCAGGTTTCATGACACCGCGTATTTTAAGCCTAAAAGGCATTTCAACGCCGATGATGTGTTGTTCAGCTTTAACCGCCAACGGAATACATCCGATCCCTGGTACAAGGTTTCTGGCGGTGTCTATAAATACTACAACGACATGGAGTTTAATAGTCTGATCAGCGATGTAATCAAGCTTGATGACTACCAGGTAAAGGTCGTTCTAAGCAAGCCGGACAGCCCGTTTCTGTCCAATATGGCAATGGATTTTACCTCAATTCTGTCAAAAGAATATGCCGATGCAATGATGAAAGCGGGCACACCTGAACAACTTGATTTAAAGCCAGTGGGTACAGGGCCTTTCATGTTCGTTAAGTATGAAAAAGATGCCTTTATACGTTACCAGGCACACCCCGCATACTGGCGAGGGAGGGAGAAGATAGACAAACTGGTCTTTGCCATCACGGTCGACCCGTCAGTGCGCTACGCGCGTCTACGGACGGGGGAATGCCATGTCATGGCCTATCCATTGCCGACAGACATCAAGTCGATGAAAAAAAACCCTTCGATAGTCGTTGACGAACAGCCCGGCCTGAATACCGCATACTGGGCTTTTAACCTGCAAAAACCGCCCTTTGACAAGGCCAGGGTAAGGCAGGCCATGAATTATGCAATCAACCGACAGGCCATTCTTGACGTTATATACCAGGGCACGGGAACGATTGCATATTCGGTTATTCCACCGGGGATCTGGTCATGGAAGGGACCGGATAATACCTACGTCTACAATCCTGATCGGGCAATAAAACTGTTAGCCGAAGCAGGCTATACCGAGGGCTTCGAAATTGACCTGTGGGCGATGCCGGTGCAACGGCCTTATAACCCGAACGCACGAAAAATGGCGGTACTGATGCAGCAGGATTTACAGAAAATCGGTATCAAGGCCAACATAGTAACGTATGAATGGGGGACATATCTGAAAAAGTCTCGCGACGGTGAACACCAGACTATATTACTGGGCTGGACCGGAGATAATGGCGACCCTGACAACTTTTTCACCCCTTTACTTAGCTGCGCAGCGATGGAAACCGGCAATAACCGTTCGTTCTGGTGCAATAAGCAATTCGATGGTTTAATTTCTCTCGCCCGCATAGAACAGGATAAGGCGAAAAGAACGAAGCTGTATAGACTGGCAGAGAGCATATTCAAACAGGATGCACCATGGATGACTATCGCTCATTCAGTTCGTTATCAGCCCTATCTGAAAAATGTCCAGGGACTCATGATAGATCCTTTTGGCGGCATATATTTTACCGGGGTTAGCCTCAACTAAGGCAGGCAGACTGGAATGCCAAAACTCCTGCTGCATCGACTGCTTTACGTAATCCCGACCTTTATTGGCATTGTCGCACTGACTTTCTTTCTGATTCGCCTTGCACCCGGCGATCCGATACTGTTGATGGCTGGAGAGCATGGTGTTTCTCCTGAGCGCTACGCAGAACTGCGACAGCAGTTAGGGTTTGACCAGCCAATTTTGCTCCAGTTTACAGGCTATCTATGGCAGGTACTGAATGGCAACCTTGGAATCTCTGTGGTGACACAAACACCGGTTCTGGAAGAGTTTGGCAAGCTGTTTCCTGCCACCCTGGAGCTTGCGATTATTGCCATGATTCTGGCTGTTTCTATTGCACTTCCAGCCGGTGTACTGGCAGCAGTCAAACGCAATACGATAATTGATCACAGCATTACAGCCGTATCCCTGGTCGGCTACTCGATGCCCATATTCTGGTGGGCACTGTTATTAATTTTACTGTTCTCTGTAAATTTAGGCTGGATGCCGGTAGCAGGGCGACTCAACTTTATTTACGATATTGAATCAGTTACCGGTTTTATGCTGATTGACACTGTTATTGCAGGTGACCGTGATGCTTTCCTCGATGCCTTGCGACACCTGACCCTGCCTGCAATTGTTCTCGCCACCATCCCGCTGGCAGTGATAACGCGCATGACACGCTCATCTATGCTGGAGGTGTTAAAGCAGGACTATATTCGCACCGCCAGGGCTAAAGGTTTGTCTGAATCTGCAGTGATATTCAAGCATGCACTGAGAAACGCCCTGATACCGGTGATTACAGTTATTGGCCTGCAAACCAGCATCCTGATGACCGGTGCGATTCTAACCGAAACCATTTTTTCCTGGCCGGGAATTGGCAAGTGGTTGCTGGAAGCGGTTTATCGGCGTGATTATCCAGTAGTACAGGGCGGTGTGCTGTTAATCGCGGGACTGGTGATCCTGGTGAACACTGTTGTCGATATGCTTTATGTCGTTATTAATCCGCGTTTGCGTCAACAGTGATGAATAAAGCGTCTGCATCCAGCGAATTCTATGACCTGACCCCCTGGCAGGAAACTTGGCGTAAGTTACGCGCGAACCGTGTTGCATTCGCCAGTCTTATTGTTCTGATTAGCCTGATTGGCTGTGCTGTTTTTGCACCATTTATAGCTTCTCATCACCCTAATGAGCAGTTTACTGATACGTTGCTGGCTCCTCCTTTCTGGTCAGCGGATAGTAAACCCGGTTTTACCCTTGGCACTGATGACCTGGGCCGGGATATGTTTTCCCGTCTGCTATTCGGGGCTCGTTATTCCCTGTTTCTTGGGCTGGCTATCGTTACCGTGTCACTAATTAGCGGTGTGCTTATTGGTGCAATAGCGGGTATGAAGCGGGGCATACTGGAGAGGCTGATTATGCGCCTGATGGACATTATGCTTGCGATTCCGGCAATTCTATTGGCTATTGTCATTGTCGCCATACTCGGCGCCAGCCTGACCAATGCTGCGCTGGCCGTTAGTATTGTGTTATTGCCGCATTTTGTTCGAATCACCCGTGCCGCGGTGATCAGTGAAACAAGCAAGGATTACGTGTTGGCATCAAGGCTGGATGGCAGTAAAGGAGTAAATCTGTTATTCCGCACACTGCTGCCGAATATTTCAGCCCCTATAATCGTGCAGGCTACCTTGTCATTTTCCAATGCAATACTGGATATCGCTGCTCTGGGTTTCCTTGGATTGGGAGCCCAGCCGCCGATACCGGAATGGGGCACACTGTTATCTTCTTCTCGCGAGTTCATCGAGATTGCTCCGTGGACAGTAACCCTGCCCGGCCTGGCAATTCTTATCACAGTTCTTGCCAGTAATCTGCTGGGTGATGGTCTGCGCGATGCGCTGGATCCACGGATAGATTAGCCATGAGAACTGCTAAGTCATGAGCCGCCAGTCGCCACCTGCAATTAATTCATCTTTGCTATTAAAAGTTGAAAACCTGAATGTTGATTTCGAGTTGCGTGGTCAGAATTACAGCGCCGTTGATGCACTAAGTTTACATATTCAGGCCGGAGAAACAGTCGCCATTGTTGGCGAATCAGGCTCAGGTAAAAGTGTTACCTCGCTGGCGATTATGGGGCTGATTAGAAAACCTGGAATCGTGCGGTCGGGTAATGTCTGGTTCAAAGGGAAAGATCTGCTTACATTGCCCTCTCATCAGCGAAGAAAGTACCTCGGCAGTGACATATCGATGGTCTTTCAGGAGCCAGCTGTCAGCCTGAACCCTTCTTTTACTGTTGGCAGTCAGATAACGGAAGTGCTCAAGCTGCATCTTAAGATGAGTCGTGCAGAGTGTCGCAAGCGAGCCCTTGAACTTCTCCACGAAGTAGGAATTTCTGATCCTGAAACGTGTTTGAATTCATGGCCGCATCAACTGTCAGGTGGCATGAACCAGCGCGTCATGATTGCTATGGCTATCTCATGCCATCCTGCATTGCT
>JASJFV010000092.1:0-4679 GCA_033791885.1 Gammaproteobacteria bacterium
TTTTCATATCTTGAGGCATTTTCTGCAGCGGTCGAAGATGGCAGCTTTACTGCTGCAGCAATGGAGCGATTAACCGTAGATGAGCGTTCGCATTGAGTTTTGGAGGTTCATAAGCACATTTATTATTTATAAATAAACCTACACGACTTTCGTTACGAGGGTGGAGCCCCCATAAACAGTGGCTTTCAGATTCCATTGGTAAACGAGAAAAGGAAATATGGTCCATGCTATTGAGCCAGGGCCTGTTTACATATCTGGTACGAGCTAACCAGGCAGGATGAATCCCACGTAATACGTGACTTCTCGCTATCCTCTCGCTTTCTCTTTCTGGGGACACAATACTTAATTATTTGACAATTAGGTGGTGCAAGCGATATAAATCACTTTTTACTTAACAGGGACGGTTAAGGTCATGGCAAGATTGGCTCGTGTAGTCGTACCTGGCTACCCACATCATATAACACAGCGTGGTAATCGTCGGCAGCAGGTGTTTTTCGAAGATTCTGATTATAGCTATTATCTCGATTTGTTAAAAGAATGGTGTGGCCAGGAAGGTATAGAAGTCTGGGCGTATTGCTTGATGACGAATCATGTGCATCTGATAGTTACACCCAATAAGCAATCAAACCTCAGTCGAGCGATTGGTGAAATGCATCGTCGATATACGCGCATGATAAATTTTCGAAATAGATGGAAAGGTTATCTATGGCAAGGCAGGTTTGCATCATTTCCAATGGATGAAAACTGGCTGTTGAAGGCAGCCGCCTATGTGGAGTTGAATCCAGTTAAAGCAGGAATCGTTAGTAATGCATGGGACTATCAGTGGAGTAGTGTGCACGCACATTTATCTGGTAAAGATTCAGATGGAATCATCTTACCAGATCGATTGCTTGCGATGACGGGTGATTGGCGTACATATTTACAAGATGCACAATATGGCGTAAATGATTCACTGGAGCAGCATGAACGGACAGGTCGGCCGTTAGGGTCTGAAAGTTTTATAGAAAAAGCAGAGCGTCTTCTGGTGCGTGAACTGAAAAAGAAAAAGCCTGGCCCAAAGCCTGCAGAATAACGAGATTGATATTGAGTTAGGTATTGTGTCCCCAGATTGTAAGATTGTAAAAATAACAACGACATGCAAGCTTTCAGTCAAGCGGGCATAAAAAAGCCTGTCGACGACTTCCGCTTTGATGCTGCCCTTCGTTTGATCGATATCATCGAGCATCATGTTGGCGCCGGAACCCGAAAACAGCAGTGTGATAAGAGTTGCAATTAAAGTTTCTCGTCTCCTTTGTGCGCTTCACCCTTACTGATATTACCAGCTCGCTCTTACACTAACGTAAGGCCCGGTGAGCTCGAAATTTGTGCTTGCACGTGATCCGGTGTTGTCATCATCAAACGCATAATCGAAATCGACATATCGGTACCCTGCCAGGACATCAAGACCCAGCCTGCCTTGCTGCAAAAACCGATAGGCACCTGCGATATTCATCGACTTGTAGGCTACGCTAGTACTGCCCTGAGAAACACTCAGACCCTGTAGACCGAGGTTCAGCGCAATTTTTCCCCAGCGTTTTACAAATGAACCCGAGAGATAGCCAAATGGAACATCACCGCTTATATTTACATCGGATCCTGTCTGGGGCGTCATCGAAACATCGAGATCGACTTGCCCGAGGCCTACACCGAATCCAAGATCCATGTCGCTGCGTTTCAAAACCAGGTATTCAATATTCGCGAGTGTCATAGTGACTTCAATATTGCTGCTTATTGGGGTTGTCGTTCCAATGACTGGGCCGGATCCAAAATCCAGACCCTGTACGAGTACGCCATCCCCGCTGAATTTTGACGGCAGATAGACGAAATTAATGTTAAGCCGTTTCCAGCGAACACCAATAACAGCTTGCGGTTCACTGGAAGAGTCCAATCCAAGTGAATCGGCGGTCGCCGCCCCACTAAGCGGTGGTGTGAAACTGAACATCGTGCCGTTGATGTCACGCCATGCCCACCCGACAATCGCACTGAAGCCCCAGTCTGAAGAAACAGCTTCAGCAATAGCGACTGGCATGCTGATGATATAGAGCACAAGCATCAACACTGCTCTCAATCTGTAAACACAACCACTCAAATCAATCGCCTGTTTCCGCTTTGAACCGGGTTCTTTTTGATTCAGATCCGTACTAAGTTTTAGTATTATTGATCACATAACAGTTTGATTTTGGACGCCGCAAGATCAAGTTGTTCCTTCGTTTCTGCGTCGACCAATGTCTGCTTTGCTGCCAGGCACTGTTCTGACGTTTCTTTCACTTCACCTGCTGATGCTGATGCAGGTGCGGATGCCGTATTGTCCTGCTTGCAATGGTCGTCGGTAACTCGACGAAGATTGGTCGTATCGCCAGTTTGTTCAATCGCAACACAGTCATCCTTGCGGATTTCTGTCTGGTCGGTAACAACCTGAACCTTGCCGGTGGTAGTCGTGATGTCATAGAGAATACCTTTTTCACCGCTACCACTACTGGCAACTGCACCGCCTATAGCCGCACCCACGACAACATTGCGCGTTCTATTTTTTCTTGACGGCCCTTTCCTGGTCGTTAACAAGCCGACAGTACCACCGATTAAAGCGCCTTTAGGAACTGCGTTTGAATCCAGATCAACTACTGTTGAGCTCGATACCACGCCGTACTGTGTGCTGACACTTTGTCCACTTTTAGCAGCAAACGCAGGTTGGTAACTGACCATAGTTATTAAAGTTATAGAAACGAATTGTTTAAACATAGTGGATATCTCCAATGATTATTATCAGGCAGGGATAACGTAATTCAACCAGGCCTGCATACGCAGCATGACCCTGCGGATGATATGCGCCATCTTTGAGTTTTCTGTATAAATCGCGGCATTACCAAAAGCGCCGCCCGGGGTCTGTGCGATGTCCAGTTGATTCAGTCCCGCGTTCTTGAATGCACTGTCATCCAGTTTCAATATAACGGCTAAAGGTTGTGGTAGATCCGAAGCAGTAGGCGCCATTGGTATATCACCAACTGGTTCGAGCTGGCCTGCAGGGGTGATTGGTGCGATCTTTTCTACTGTGGCGTCAAAGACTGTCCCCGGCAAAATCTTGAATGTAACTTCTGCAGGCTGACCCTTTTTGATATGCCGAGCAAAGTTCTGGTTGATACCCATAACAAGTTTGCTTTTCTCCTGGTTAACAAATGCTAGTACGCCACCCTGACTGGTATTGCTCACGCGTGTGCCAACCGCCAGGCTAACACCAACGGCATAGCCATTGCCCGGGGCCCTGACCACTGTTTTATCCAGATCGTAGCGAGCATCATCCAGCTGACTTTGCAGTGTACCTATTTCTGCTTCGTACTGGTCGATAGTGACCTGCGCAGCAAAATCGCCTTTCTTGAGCTTTTTCGTACGCTCAAGGTTGAGCTTGGCTAACTTCAATTTAGCCTCAACCCCGTCTATCTTGTATTCATAGGGCTTGGGATTAATCCTGAACAGTACCTCGTCCCTGGCAACAGGACTCAGTGCTTTAACAGACACCTCAATGACATCACCGGATACTTCCGGCGTAATCTGCACGACCTCCTGGTACATATTGACCACACCCGTGGGCGCACCCCACTGCATCGGGATAAACAATGCAATAAGAAGAATGAGCACCCAGACAACGGGTGAAAGCTTCCACCATAAGTTGAGCTTGATGATATTCAATTTAACAAGGAGAAACAAAATACCGACATAACAAAGCGTGAGGAAAATAATCATTATTTCTCTTCCTCACTGGATTGCTCAAGCTTTGTTGTTTCAGGCCCGCTGGTCGCGGGTTTTGTATATGCCCAGATAAAGGCCAGTGGCAGCAGGAGGCCCATGGTTATAACGCCCCACCAGCCGCACATGTTGATTGCCTCAGCCTGGGGGTGATTTCGTGAATGCGCAATTTTACCCGGCAACATGCCAAGTGCAAGAATAACACCTACAACGACTGCCGCCAGAACAAACAGTATGACTAAGGCAAAGATATCAAGACCAGTCATATTTGTTTCCTCACGTGTAAGCGATTAACTCAATCTTGTTTTTCATTGAGGCCATATTGCTTGTTGATCTCATCGTAGGCAGGTTGAACCACGTCGTTGACATCAAGTTTTCCGCCTCTGATCATGTCCGAGAAAGATATGCGTCGACTAGTATCCGGCAGCATGGGTTTCTCCGAATATTACTTTAAATTGAAAAAGATTTAGTCCTGTTTCTCGTTGATATTATACTGTTTGTTTATCGCATCATAGATGATCTGGTTCTCCGCCTTTACATCGAGCCTGCCACCCGCAATCTCAGCAGAATATGGGATTCTGTCTTTGGGATCCGGTAACTGTGGTTTCTCTGTAGCCTCAGGTGGCCAGACATCTTCATCGACAACTGCTAAACGGACACGGATGGCGTCTCTGGTGATGTTCCACACCATATAATCCTCAGCCAAACTCAATGGGCCATCGTAAGTAGATCTGATGCCATCACGAATCGCTGGTGCTGTGTCAAAGTCGTTAAAGAAGTGATAAGCGACAGCCATACGTGGTTTGATGCGCGACATCACTTTGCCAAATGCTTCCGGTGCAGTGTGAATCTGGGTACCGACCACCAGTGCACTCTGCGGTGTGAATTTGAATTTTTTA
>JASJFV010000093.1:0-3607 GCA_033791885.1 Gammaproteobacteria bacterium
GTTCCGCCGCCCCTTATTCAGCGCGTTATCATGAGAAAACGTTATCATGAGAAAACGTAAGTTCTACATCATGACAACAGCAGTGGCAGTTGTTTTGGTCGTGGCCTGTCTTCTAGCTGCTTCCTTGTTGAGGTCATCAAAGAATGCAACTACGGTTGCCAATGTACGTGATACCTGCGACCGTGTTAGGAATGCTATACTTGCCGATGCTAATTACGTCGCGATTCAAACTCCAGATCCCAATGGCATGTGCTTCAGCGTCGAACGGGGAATCCACTCTGATCCCCCGAAGTTCTTAGTCTCGCTGAAATTGCCTCAGCGCTGGAATTTGAGGCTCACCAAGATGTTTCCCTCTATTGGTGTGCATGTGTTTGTATACAACGCAACATCGCAGGAGATGGGCCAAGTCAATGAGAAGATAGAAACGCTCAGACATCTATCTGAGATACCGGTTAGGGTCTACAAGGACGGTGCAATGCCTTCACGAGCGAAGTCCCCCATAATGCTTAAACGTGGAATGACCCGTGATTAAGATTACATTGCATGATTGAAATGATAACATGGTGGTGCATCGAGACGCCCCTAACGGGTCGCTCATGACCACCTGCGTTCGATTCCATAGGAGACAATGACATGAGAAGAATGATGCTACTTATTGCCCTATCGTTCCTAGTTGCTTTCGCGGGTTGCGCCACACAAACACAAATACGTGCTCTCGACGACAAGACATGGAGTGCCCATACAGGAGAGATCTACGTGGGAACAGACAAAGCAGATGTCATCAATATCTGTGGAGACCCTGATCAGTCATATAGAACAAAGACAGGCTTCGATGCAGCATTCGAAAAGACACTGAGTCTGGCCATAATGGTCATTTTTTACTATTTAATAATTTACACTGATCATACTTTTTACTAATTGCAATGACAAACTGTAAAATTGCTCGACTATTTTAAGTGTCTTCTTCTGTAGAAGCGGACACTTAAATAAGTATCCAATCAACCCTATAATTCACTTAAATCCATCTAGAATACTGCTTGCAGAGGCAGAGACGGAAACTAAGCCAGAAGATCAGGGAGGCGAGCCTAATTACGAGACTTGCGCCAGGTATGCCGCGGATCGCGATGCGGATCTTGGTGACGTGCTGAAAGCAGGTTGTGAGCCAACCCTGGCACAGATGTCGGCGTTAATGGATAACCCGATTGGCAACGTGGCGATGATGTTTAATCAAATTGATGTTTACAACATGAAAGAGCCCAACACGGGTACCGAAGAAACCATGGGCAACTATATGGCGCTGTTCCAGTTTCCCAAAAAGCTGAATGAAAACTGGAACCTGATTAACCGGGTGGTATTAAATGTTCCCAGTATGCCCCTGGACCAGGAAAAATAGATGATTCTAGCCCACCTTTTGATTTTGGCACGGGGCCTGGTAATAACCCACAGCCACCTGAAGGAGGTATGCCCTTGCCTGTTGATGTGTTCAGTGGTCGGACTACAAGCTATGGTGATATCTACTATGTTGGCTTGTTTGCCCCCAACGATCCAATAAGGTTGGATAATGGCGCCAAAATACTATTGGGTGGAGGGTTTGACCTGGGGTTTCCATCCGCTGATGAAGACATGCTCGGTACGGGTAAGTATTCAGCCGGCCCTTCCGCGCTAGGTGTCTATTTGGGTGAGACCTTCAAGGGCGGAGCGCTGGTGCAGCACTATTGGGATTACGCGGGTGATTCTGATCGCACAGACGTTAACACGACTAATATTCAATATCTGTACTATTGGAGCCTAAGTGATACGGTATCAATAGGCGCCGGACCTAACGCTATTATTGACTGGGAGCAGAATAACGATAACCGTTTGACGCTACCAGTAGGTTTTGGTATCAACAAAACTTTCCAATTTGGCAAAGTGCCGGTGAGAATCGGCATTGAGTATTTTCAGACGGTGATAGAGCCGGACGATGTTGTGCACAACGAATCAAGCTGGCGCATATATATTATTCCAGCGGTACCTTCTGCACTGTTCGATTGGATGCAATAAGGGAAGCCTGTGTGAGAATGGGCTGCTAGCATTTTCCTTCGTCTTTCTACTTGATAGTGTTCAGGTCGCATTAAATTTATACTGATTAAAATTAAAGCGACCTGACCCCTGTTTGAAAAAATACCTTCCGTTAAAAGATAAAAGCCATCCAGGTCGAAATCCACATGATGATTTTTGCCAGTATATTGATGGGGTTGCCTTCATCAGTGAATACTGTCACTGAGGCAAGCTTGCCGGGTTGTTTTAATTCTTCGGGTGCGTCTTCAGGGAAAGCCACAAGAATCGGATAGGAATCGGTTGCAGCGTTGACTGCATCCACTGGCGAAGCGTTGCTTTCCACGGTAATTTGCCCCTGGATAACACCGCTAACTACCCTGACTACGGTCGACTGGTAAATCTCCCCGGGTGCTGCGCTGAAGGTAAGGCTGACGGGTTTCCCCGGAGCGATGCCGGACAGGCCATTTTGTTTCATGACGGCGAGGATACCGATACTGCTGGTATCGATAAAAGTCAGTGTAGCGTTGTTTGGGCTGACCTGCTGCCCCGGGCGCAGTGTGTTAAGGGCAATCAAACCATCGGCTGGGGCGGTGATTAGCGTGTTTTCCAGGTTGTATTGAGCATTTCTCAATTGAGCCTGCGCCTGTTCATGCTCGGCCCGGCGCTGATCGAGGGTGATACGGGGTATAGCACCGGTTTTTATGAGTTTCTGTGCATCCCTGAGGGCGATGCCAGCCAGCTTTTCTGCTGCGGTCCAGTTGTCTAGCGCATATTGGAAAGGACGGGGGTCGATAAGGTAAAGGCTATCACCAGACTTTACCGTTTGAGAGCCCTCTATATAAACAGTCTGTATTGGCCCGCTGACTTGAGGATAGATAAATTGGGCGTGTGCCTCGACCAGGGCTTTACTGGATGCCGGCGTGTAGTACTGAAGCGCACCGACAACAAAGAAAGCAATAAAGGTGGCGATGCTCCAAACGGTGTATTTCCAGCCTTTGGTCCACGGTAGCCATTGGAATTTAAAAAATACCAGCCAGACGATAAAAAAGAACAGCCCTAAAACAATCAGCATAAAGCCCCCAGGGAAAGAGAAATGGCATGGCGCTAGTATAGCTGCTACTGATCATGATTTCTGTTTTAAGTGAACTTGCAGCCCTCAGTGGTTGGCGACCGAAAGTCATCGTTATTGCTGGATGCGATGTATCGATTTACTTTCTACCGCGAGCAGAGACTCGAGCGCGGCTTGAAACTGATAAAAGACCTAGCGCCAGTTATAGGAAAAATCCATCAAGATAGCGTAGTGATCTTCATGCTCACCGACCACCCGGCCACTACCACCTCCATCGCCGGTATCAATAGGAGCTGAGCCGGTATCCACTACGTTCAGGTTTAAATCAAAATCGTTGCCACTGTCCAGTTTATAGTTATACCAGTACCTACCCCGATCATCTCATCGAGTTGAATGCCAAAGCCGCGATTTTTATCTTTGACCGGCTGTTGGATATACACGGCGCCAACACTCGCGCGCAATTTGGGGTTGATGGGCCAGCTCATGCCTGCAGAGATA
>JASJFV010000094.1:0-5904 GCA_033791885.1 Gammaproteobacteria bacterium
CCAACTGAATTAATTAGCCCGAGTAAGTAGATTCCCCAATAGATAGCTCACCAAAAACTTGCTAAAGTGACAGCCGTCATTAGCGAGGAAGGGGGATTTCACGCCAGTGGCTGTATTTATTTATGATGTACTCCAAACGGCGGCCTTCGGGGCGCCGTTTTTTTTGATTAAGCTTTCAGCACCATAAACTCAAAGTGTGTCTCTTCCTCACAATTCCCTGGTCGAAGGTTCGACGACGTACAGGGAGTTACTATGAGATTTCCGATACTGTCAAACTGTGAATACCTCCCCATCAGCGCTGTGGGTCTCCCTGTTTTCCTATCTGAAATACCGCGCCAGAATGTTGGCATTTCACGTCAATACATTATCTCTGCTCCAAATCAAGCAACATTGCCACCATCATGCGTAATTCTCCTGCTCTTAAGAGATAACCACATGTTTTCAATATACTTATCAATCCGGCATTTCTCTCTACACCTAATTTGTTGAATAAAAAGAATATTCACTGTTTTCAGGCCTAAAGTTTGCCTGCACCTGCCCGATTGAGAGAGAGGGGCGGTTTCAGTGTCGGCATGAACCGCCCGGCAAATGATAATGACAGCATGCCAACACCAACCGTCAGTCAAGGGCGCGCGAAAACATGTACGAAGACTACGAGGGTGGCAAGCATCCCGAGCAGCTATTGGAACGCAAAGAGTCTGCGACTGATTCCAGATCAGCACCCTTTACTGAACGTCAGACAATGAACCGATGGCAGTTTCGTGCTGACCAGGTTCAGATGTTACATAAACAGGTACAGACCGAACTGATTATCAGTATGCTGGTGGCAGCGATCGTCGCCACCGTGTTCTGGAATACAATACCCTATGAACTGTTGATCGCATGGGCTGTTGCTGTTGTAGTCAGTGTCGGTGGCCGCTCACTGTTTATAAATATCGATAATCTCGAAAACAACAGCAAGGATATCGATACATGGGGGCAGCAATACACAACCGGCGCAACCATTTCCGGCATATGCTGGGGAGCACTTGGCATACTTGCAGCAATCTATGGCGAGCCACCCCAACAAAGTTTTGTACTGGTGACAATTGCAGGAATGTCACTTACTGCTTATGTCTCTATGCAATCATCACCCAAAACCATCATTGCATTTGTGTTTCCGGCACTGTTACCCGTGACAGTATTATTCATTTATCAGGGTGACACACTATCGCTGGCGCTTGGAACGCTCGCCATCATCTTTGCAGCGGTCTTATTGCTCTCGTCACGAGCCATGCGCAACATTCTCTCAAAATCCTTCAGTCTGGGATCTCACAACACGGAACTGATTAAAAAACTTGTTATAACCAAGGAAACAGCAGAAGGCGCAAAAAAATATGCTGAGGAAGTGAACATACAGCTCCAGGAACAAATGCGGGAACGTGAACAGGCAGAAGAACGAATACGCAACTCAGAGCAGCGGATGAGTGGTATTTTCGACAGCATGCAGGACACCATCTATCAAACTGATATCAATGGTTGCATACTCTGGACAACCCCTTCAATAAAACAGTTACTCGGCTACGAGTCAAATGAAGTCGTCAATAAAGATATCAAGAACTACTATGTCTGCGCCAGTGATCACGATGAACTGAAGCAATCACTTGACGTCAATTTCGGTCGCCTGCAGCATTTCGAAACCCGCTTGCAGCGCAGCGATGGCTCAGAAATCTGGATTTCTGAAAACTCCCACTACAATTATGATGGATACGGAGAGATTACCGGAATTGAAGGGACAATCCGTGACATCACCGCACTCAAGCAGGCCAAAGAAGCACTTCACCAGGAAAAAGAACGTGCCCAGGTGACGCTCGGCTCCATTGGTGATGGCGTGATCACTACCGATCTAAACGGTAATATCGAGTACATGAACGCTGTTGCAGAACATTCGACCGGCTGGAAACTGGAAGATGCACGCAGCAAACCGATGCTGAAGGTATTCAAGATTGTTGATGAAAAAACCCTTGAACCCCCACCCGATCCGGCAGCACTGTGCCTTGAACAGAACAAGAGCGCCATGCTGGCCGGTCACTTGCTGCTTATCCATCGCTACAGGAATCAACGGCTGTCGGTAGAAGTCAATGCATCGCCCATTCGTGATTCAAATGCTGACATATCCGGCGTAGTACTGGTATTCCATGACGTAACCGAACTACGTGGGCTGGCCATAAAAATGTCCTATCAGGCAACACATGACTCGCTGACTGGACTTATAAACCGTCGAGAATTTGAAAACCGTATCAAGCTGGCTATTGAAAATGCACGCGCTGAAAATGTACGTCACGCCCTGTGCTATCTGGACCTTGATAATTTCAAGGTTGTGAATGATACCAGCGGACACTTTGCCGGTGATGAATTGCTTAAGCAGCTTACGATCAAACTGCGAATTGAGCTGCGTGAGGCAGACACCCTGGCCCGACTCGGTGGCGATGAGTTTGGTATCCTGTTTGAAGGCTGCCCTATCGAGAAGGCACAGGGTCTGGCCGAAAACATACGCCAGATTGTGGAGGATTTCCGTTTTGTGTGGAACAACACAGCCTTCAGGATCGGCGTTAGTATTGGTCTTGTTGCCATTACCAAAGACAGCGGCACACTCAGTGAAGCATTAAGTGCGGCAGATTCCGCCTGCTATGTAGCAAAGGACCAGGGCAGAAATCGTATCCACATCTACCAGCCACATGACGAGGCAGTGCTCGAACGTCACGGCCAGATGCAATGGGTACAGCGTATACAGGATGTGCTCGACCAGAACCGTTTCAGGCTGTTCTTCCAGCCGATTGCAAAGCTTTTCCGTGAACCGGAAGAAAATAACACTATCCATGGTGAAGTACTGATTCGCATGCTGGATGATAATAACAAGATCGTTGGGCCAGGTTCATTTATACCGGCGGCTGAACGCTATCAGGTTATGCCATCCATTGATCGCTGGGTCGTCTCGGATACATTTCGCATGCTAATGCTGAACAATGTGTGTGCTGGTGGACATTTAAGTTCCTGCTGTATCAACCTGTCAGGTCAGTCACTCTCGGACGAGCGCTTCATGGACTTTCTTGTAAGCGAAATAAAGAACAGTGGCGTACCTCCCGAGATACTGGTTTTTGAAATCACCGAGACAGCAGTTATCGCCAATCTTTGCAATGCCTCAAAACTTATTTCCACGCTTCGTGAGATGGGGTGCAGATTTGCCCTGGATGATTTTGGAGTTGGCCTGAGTTCATTCGGCTACCTTAAAAACCTGGCCGTTGACTACCTCAAGCTTGACGGGTCTTTTGTGAAGAACATGGTCAGAGACAATATCGATCACGCCATGGTAAGCGCGATCAACCAGATTGGTCACACAATGAATATAAAGACCATTGCAGAATTCGTAGAAGACCAGGAAACACTGGAAGCGGTACGCAAGGTTGGCGTTGATTATGCACAGGGGTATTTCATAGCCAAACCTGCGCCTATTGAAATAGCGCTCAACAGTGGACCTGTCGATTTCTGTGCAGAAAAAGATCAGCAGGACCCGGTGCAGCTCAAATCAGTCCCCGCAAATAATTAGGAGACTCCAGGCTAGTCCTTGTTCTCCATGTGGTCCAGTTCCGCTTCCATTTCCGCTTCACTCATTGGTTTGTAATCAGAAGATGCTGCTTTCACATCAGTAATTGTGGTTTCTTTTTGCCTTACAAACCAGCCGGAGAAAAAAAGACCCAGCTCAAACAGCAACCAAACGGGCACCGCTAGTAATGTCTGCGAGATCACGTCGGGCGGGGTTAACAGCATGCCAACAACGAATGCACCGACAATAACGTAGGGGCGTTTCTGCTGTAGAGAAGCCCGTGTTGCCATCCCTGTCCATACCAGCAATACGGTAAATACCGGCACCTCGAAGGCAGCACCAAAAGCAAAAAACAGTGTCAGAACAAAATCCAGATAACGACTGATATCCGTCATTACCGAGACCCCCTCCGGGGTCGCTGCCGTAAAAAAGGCAAACACCAGCGGAAACACCACAAAGTAGGCGAAGGCAGCGCCAGCATAGAACAGCACGGTGCTTGATACCAGCAAAGGTACCACCAGGCGCTGCTCATGCCGGTACAGTCCCGGCGCAACAAACGACCACAGCTGGTACAGCACATAGGGTATTGCAATAAACAGTGCCAGAAACAGTGTCAGCTTGAAGGGAATCAGGAAAGGTGATGCAACCTCGATAGCTATCATACTGCCATCTTCGGGCATATGAGCCAGCAACGGTCCGGACAGCAGCGTAAACAGCGTATTCGAAAAAGGTATCAGTGCCACGAATACCACCGCCACAACCAGCACTACCCGTAGCAGGCGATCGCGCAGCTCTATCAAATGGTACAACAGCGGTTGCTCTGTTTCGTCCAGCCCCGGTGACACCGGTTCCTGCTTACTCTGGTTTTTCATCCGTGCCGGACTCTGCCAGGCGCGTAACGGCCTGTTTTGTATCCGCTGTTGCGGAAGCAGCAGAACGTTCGCCTGCCTTCAGAGGCGCTCCTGTGACTGTATCTATCAGCTCCTCAAGTTCAGGAGAAGAGGCCTGTTTATCAAGCACTTTTTTAAGCTGTTCTGTGGCAAGCTCCTTGTCGATATCAGCCTTCACTGAAGAAACAAAGCCACGCATCTTGCCAACCCACAACCCCGCCTCACGCGCTATTCGTGGCAGCCGTTCCGGCCCCACGACCAGCAGCGCGATCACCATAATAAAAATAATTTCCAGAAAACCGATGTCGAACATGATTGTTCCAGCAGAACCCTGTGTACCGGTAAAACCGTCAGACCTTGTCCTTGTCGTGCCGGCTGACTTCACCATCAATGACATTACCCGCTTCCTTGTCCTCAAGGGTCTTGCCGTTGCCGGCTTCATCTTCCCCTTCACGCATGGACTGCTTGAAGCCCTTTATTGCTCCACCCAGGTCAGAGCCAACATTCTTCAGGCGCTTTGCACCAAACAGCACCAGCACGATGGCCAGAATAATCAACAATTGCCAAACACTAATACCCATAATTTCTCTCCAGCTGTGCCAATACACAGAAAATTGAATATACCGCCAATAGTAGTCTAGTTGTCGCGCGCTGCCTTTTCTTCCAGACCTGAGATTCCAAAACGCCGTTCGAGTTCCGCCAGCACATCAGCGGGACCCAGCCCTCGCGCCGCCAGCATCACCAGGGTGTGAAACCACAGGTCGGCCGTCTCATAGACAAGCTGTGAGTCATCGTCCTCCTTGGCAGCGACAATGGTTTCAGCAGCTTCCTCACCGATCTTCTTGAGAATGGTGTTCATACCTTTCTCAAACAGGCTGGCCACATAGGAATCCTCGGCAGCTGCAATCTTGCGCGCCTCAATAATCTCTGCCAGCTTCTCCAGGGTATCATTCACATTTACTCACCTGCATTAATCCGGCACACGCCTTAACGCTTGCCATAAATTGATTCCGGATCTTTCAGAACAGGCTCAACCGTAACCCAGCGATCCCCCTCAAGGCGTTGATAAAAGCAACTGCGCCTGCCAGTATGACATGCAATGCCACCACGCTGTTCCACCAGCAACACCACTACATCATTGTCACAATCCAGGCGAATCTCACTGACCATTTGCTGATGGCCCGATTCTTCACCCTTGTGCCATAGCTTCTTCCTGGACCGTGACCAGTACACCGCCGCCCCCTGTTGAGCAGTCAAACTTAATGCCTCACGATTCATCCACGCCACCATCAGAATCCTGCCATCCATGACATCCTGCGCAACGGCAGGCACCAGCCCGGCATCATTCCATTTTAGTTCATCCAGCCAAGCTTCATTATTCATCGGTAGTTACCTGATAAAGTGATGCTGCAAGCAACTACAACCATACCT
>JASJFV010000095.1:0-3886 GCA_033791885.1 Gammaproteobacteria bacterium
CCTGATCGATGAATTGCAGTTCTGATTTAGGTTTTGCTAAATTTCTAGAATTTGAGAATGAATACCTGCTTAGATTTACGCACTTCATGGGCGTAAAAAAATGAGTAAAACTTAAGCCACATAGAAGAAATACAAAGAAGCAATAGATAAGACAACGTGCCCGACAGGGCAAAAAGTAACATCCTACTCTCGCACTGGCAACAACATCCAGTAAGGTAAACCATCTTTATGCAGCATTTTCAAATTGGGGCGTTTGGACGTCTTTTTTCCATTGGATAACAAAAGTCCCAGGTCAGCCCTGACTACATCATTATAAAGATGATATAGGTGACCGGTGACTTCACGACCACCCGAAATACTGACATCAATCGTATCCATACCCTTTATCACAACCAGGTTCTCACCGGCTTCGCCAAGACGCGGATTGCCATGAACTTCATGGGAGACACGTAAAGGTTGATCATTTTCTGATGAATACAGGGTAATACGATGGGCAACTTTCTTCAGGTCAGGAAAAGCAGCACGAAAGACGTCGGCATCAATATCAGGTGCCAGCAGCACCAGTTCATTAACATGTTTCCTATCGTCTTTGCGTGATAATAACTGCATCACTCTGAACACGCCTCTGGAACCTAAACTATGGGCAACAATATTTAAGCGTTCCGGGCCATATATGCTAGACAGCCTCTCTATTACAGGTTCCAGATATTGCTGACTCCATTCGATATCTGCTTCGTCACGAGTATAGCTAACCAGTTCACCCTTTGACGGCCAGCTAAATAGCATAAGGCGACTGTGCTCATCCAGTGCCTGCTGGAATATAGCAGCACGATTACAGCCTTTTACAAAATCAATGTTATAACCATGCACAAACAGAACGACTTTATTGTCTTCAGACTCATCGGCTGCGTTGTCGAACGCTTTCCAGAGTTTTTCTTCAGAAAACTCTTTTAGTGTCAGTACTTCCTTGTTGGTATCAGACACATAAAATGGCAGTCGCGAAGTAATCTCTTTGTAGCTGGTAGGGCGAATTTGAACTTCGCAAAGCCCTGTATGCGGCTGGTCGCGGAGGTCACCATAGTATTCGTCTATAGTCTGTTTACCGGTGTGATTCCTCAGTGTGTAATAAAGTACGGATTCCCTTGACGATTGGTCCGAGCTAATTATGCGTGAGTAGCCTTGAGTACTGTCTGGGCTGTTATTAACTGCACTGTCATCTGCCTGTGCAAGCTGAAAAACAAAGAGGACTACCACCGCCAGCAGGAACAGCAGGCGTGATGGACAGAGCCCGAGTGTTCTACTGAGAAAGGAAAAAAACTCACGCACCGTAGACACACTATTGCCAGTCTCTGCCTGCCGTGGTTTCATCTGCTTAGGCTTTTACCAGTTCTGCAGAAATCTGCCTATTCAGCAGAGCTTTCATGCTTGTCAGTCTCTTCCTTTAGCAGTGGTTTACGCAGCTTGAGATTGAGCTCGCGCAATTGATCGTTATCCACGGCATTCGGTGATGACGTCATCAGGCAGGCTGCTTTCTGGGTCTTTGGGAAAGCAATCACGTCACGAATTGAGTTTACACCCGCCATCATCGCTGCAATGCGGTCAACACCAAAGGCAATTCCACCATGGGGAGGTGCGCCATACTTCAGTGCATCGAGTAAAAAGCCAAATTTGTCGTCGGCTTCTTCTTCGCTGATACCCAGCGCTCGAAAAACTTTTTGCTGAACATCTTGTTGATGAATACGAATAGATCCACCGCCAATTTCGGAGCCATTCAGCACCATGTCGTAAGAACGTGACAATGCCGCTGCCGGATCGATTTCACCTTCTGTAACTATCGGAGATGTAAACGGATGGTGCAGCGAAACATTCCTCGCTGCCTTGGTATCGTATTCAAACATCGGGAAATCTATCACCCATAACGGTTGCCAGTCTCCTACAACCATATCCAAGTCGTGACCCAGCTTTTCGCGTAGCGCGCCAAGTGAATCATTGACCACTTTGGCTGAATCAGCGCCAAAGAACAGCAGGTCTCCATCTTCTGCACCGGTACGCTGGAGAATTGCCTCGATCACCTCATCGGGCAGGAACTTGAGTATCGGAGACTGTAAACCGTCTCGACCTTTTGTTACTTCGTTTACTTTCACGTAGGCAAGACCACGAGCACCATAGAGGCCGACATATTCTGTATAGCCATCAATTTTTGCACGTGACAGGCTAGTACCGCCCGGCACTCTGATGACCGCCACACGACCATCACTGGCCTTGGCAGGATTGGAGAACACTTTAAATTCAACATCCTGCATAACATCACCCAGATCTACAAGTTCCAGCGGGATACGCAGATCAGGCCGGTCACTGCCGAAGCGCTGCATTGACTCATGCCAGCTCAATTGTGGGAACGGATTAGGTAGCTCAACGTCCTGAACTTCAGCAAACAGATTGCGAATCATGTCTTCCATTATGCCCATAATGTCGGACTGTTCGATGAATGACATCTCTATGTCCAGCTGGGTAAACTCAGGCTGGCGATCAGCGCGTAAATCTTCATCGCGGAAACAACGCGCGACCTGGTAATAACGCTCATAGCCAGAAACCATTAACAATTGCTTGAATAACTGAGGTGACTGGGGAAGGGCAAAAAACTCTCCGGGGTAGGTACGGCTTGGAACCAGGTAATCCCTCGCTCCCTCTGGTGTTGAGCGGGTAAGAATCGGTGTTTCTACTTCGGTGAAGTCCCTGTTCTCCAGGTAATTACGTAAAGAGCGGATAATCGCGTGACGCAATCGCAGGTTTTTCTGCATCGGCTCGCGTCGAAGGTCAAGAAAGCGGTGACGCAGTCGCACTGATTCAGTAGTGTCGTCATCATCAAGCTGAAATGGCAGTGGCTCAGAACTGTTCAGTAATTCCAGTTCAGTAGTATAGACTTCGATCTTGCCAGTGGGGATATTCAGATTGACCGTGCCTTCCGGGCGGTGACGAACACGGCCCTTTACTCGAAGGACGTACTCATTTCTGACATGTTCCGCCAGTTCGAAGGCCTTTTCTTCATCAGGGTCAAATACCACCTGAACGATACCTGTACGGTCACGAAGGTCGATAAATATAACCCCGCCATGATCGCGACGGCGATTTACCCAGCCACATAACTCGACAGTGCCATCAATATGTTTTTCTGTGACTTCGCCACAGTTGTGAGTACGCATCATTTTAATACTGCCTTCGTGTTTGTCTGATTAAACTGTTTGTCTGCTGATGGAATAACAAAACCGCTGACCCTTTTAGAACTCTCATTCAGGAACCAGCGGTTTACTGTATTAGAAAAATTTTTTCAGTATCGTCTACTTTGACGAATCTCCACTCGGGCAGGTGCTGCACGAGGGTGCTTTTTTGTCTGGCTTGCTGCCAGAGTTCTTGAAATCAGTCTCGTACCAGCCACTGCCTTTCAGGTGAAAAGCTGAAGCGGAAAGCATTTTTTTCAAGCCTGCCTTTTTACACTTAGGGCACTCAGTTAACGGATCATCAGAAAACTTCTGGATAGCCTCTAACTGGTGACCACATTCCTCACATTCGTATTCATAGATTGGCATCTGTTTGTCCTATTTAGCTCGGCACTGTCTGCCGCCGGGAATATTGTGAGTAATATGGCAGCATAATTACGTTTTTCAAGAATAAGAGGCGGATTATATATGGAAATGTGCTATCGCGCATCAGGGTTCTTTTTTTGTGCTGGCGCACGGCTGGTCTGATTCGCCCTGCCCGAAGAGAGTCCTTTTTTAATCTTCAATTGAATTTCCATTCGTTTATCGCCCGTTATGGGCGAGTATCTTTTGTTTGCGTGGGCCAAGCAAGGGGACCAAAAGAAAAGCCCCCCTGCCGTGTTGGCCGT
>JASJFV010000096.1:0-9017 GCA_033791885.1 Gammaproteobacteria bacterium
TATCCTTGGTAAGGGTGCCGTTGAGCAGGCGTTGAAAAAGCGTCGTCACCGGCCAATATTCATGGTCGATCTCGCTGTGCCGCGTGACATCGAGGCTGAAGTAGGCGAATTGAGTGACATCTTCCTCTACACCGTCGATGATCTGCAAAATGTGATTGAGGAAAATCTTCAGACGCGCCGAGAAGCGGCCAGCGAGGCAGAACAAATCATAGACCTGCAGGTTAACCAGTTCGTTAACTGGTTAAAGTCGCTTGACGCCGTACCAATGATTCGTGCTCTCCGAGACAATGCCGATACTCTTCGCCAGACCGAGCTGGATAAAGCGCATCGTCTGCTGGCCAGCGGCGAAACTGCAGAAGTTGTCATCGAAGCACTGGCACGTTCATTAACCAACAAACTCACACATGCGCCGACAGCAGCTCTGAAAAAAGCCGGTCTGGAAGCCGATAAATCGGTTATTGAAGCCGCCAGGCGTCTTTTTGATTTGAAAGTCTGAACATCAGTTTCAAGTGTTAAGTTTCAAGTTTTAAGATAGAAACCTGAACAATAACCACTTGAGGCTTAACACTTGAAACTTGATACTCCTATTCCATGAAATCATCAATTACCGAAAAACTCGACCACCTGAGCCAGCGTCTGGAAGAAATCCACGCTATGCTGGCGGATCCCGCCGTGGCCGCAGACCAGAACCAGTATCGTCAGTTATCGGTTGAGATGTCAGAACTGTCGCCGGTCGTCGAACGCTATATGCAGTGGCAAAAGGGACAACATGACCTCGAAGCAGCACAACAGATGCTCGAAGATGAAGACATTGAAATGCGCGAAATGGCGGCAGAAGAGGTGAGAGGGCTGGAGCAGACAATCGAAGATCACCAGGAGGCCCTGCGTGTTCTTTTGATCCCGAAAGACCCGAATGACGAGCGCAATGTTTTTCTTGAAATACGCGCCGGTACTGGTGGTGACGAAGCATCTCTGTTTGCCGGTGATCTGTTCCGCATGTACAGCATCTATGCAGAGAAAAAACGCTGGAAACTGGAGGTATTGAGCCACAGTGATGGAGAGCATGGCGGCTATAAGGAAATCATCACGCGCATCAGTGGCCGACGTGTCTATTCGCGCCTCAAGTTTGAATCCGGTGCACACCGCGTACAGCGTGTGCCGCAAACAGAAACCCAGGGGCGCATTCATACCTCGGCCTGTACTGTTGCCGTAATGCCGGAAGCGGATGAGGTTGATGCAATAGAAATCGACGCCGGAGACCTGCGTATTGATACTTATCGGGCATCCGGTGCAGGCGGGCAGCATGTTAACAAAACAGATTCAGCGATACGTATTACTCACCTGCCTAGCGGACTGGTGGTTGAATGCCAGGATGAGCGATCTCAGCATAAAAACCGGGCACGCGCTATGAGTGTATTACAATCACGGCTACTCGATCAGGTGCAGAGCGCGCAGCAGGCTGAGCAGGCCGAGACGCGTAAGTCACTGGTTGGTAGTGGTGACCGCTCGGAACGCATCCGTACTTACAACTTTCCACAGGGGCGGGTGACAGATCATCGCATCAACCTGACGCTATATAAGCTCGACGAATTAATGGCAGGCAACCTGGACATGATTATTGAACCGTTGGTAACCGAGCATCAGGCAGATTTACTGGCTGAAATGGGGAGTTAAAGATCTGTTTTATGTGTTACGAATTACGTGTTACGTTTTACGGACTAAGGTCGCAGGACTTAGGCGGAAAGAGGAAAGAGGAAAGGAAAATCAAAACCACAGCTTCAGGGATGTACTAACCCCTCTTCTTCTCATTTCTTCATTGCACCCTTCGGGTATTTCCTACGGTCACGAGCACCGCAGCGCGGCAATCTCTTTGTTGATGACTGATATATAAAGATTTCCTCATCGCTAACACGACTCGTAATGATGGTGATCTCCAGCCTTTGACTTTTCGTAACACGTAACACGTAACACGTAATTCGTAATACAATGTTCTTCCCTCCAAGGCTTTTTCCCTTTAACCTTTCCTCTTTAACCTCCCGCCCATGCCAACGATAAAAGAACTACTAATCGAAGCGCGATCAATGCTGAAAGGTCCCGACGCCAGGCTGGAAACAGAACTATTGATGGAAGCAATTTGCGGTGTCAGTCGTAACCATCAGTTTAGTCACCCTGAAGAGCAGCTGACAGAAGAAAAGGTTGAGCGATTCAGCCGTGCTCTGCAGCGCCGAATGTCAGGGGAACCTATGGCTTACATTACGGGCTGCCGAGGGTTCTGGGATATGGAATTGCAGGTGACACCGGATGTGCTTATTCCTCGGCCAGATACTGAATGCCTGGTAGAGCAGGCGCTTGAGCGGATACCAAATGATGTAAACTGGCAAATTGCCGATCTCGGTACAGGCAGTGGCGCCATTGCCATTGCTATCGCACGAGAACGACCGCTGTGCGGCATCACTGCAACAGACAATTCACCTGCAGCGCTGGTCGTTGCAAGGGAAAACGCATTGGCACTGCACGTAAAAAATATCAGCTTTGTTCACGGATCATGGGGCCAGCCGCTGGAAAAACAGCGTTTTGACATGATTCTTAGCAATCCACCATATATCCGTACCGATGATCCTCACCTGTTTGAAGGCGATCTAGCAGCAGAACCAGGTTATGCACTGGTTTCAGGCGGCGATGGCCTGAATGCGATTCGCCAGATCATCTCAGACAGTACGATCTATCTGAAACCGAACGGCTGGCTGATACTGGAACATGGTTATGATCAGGCAGCTGAGGTGTTTGATTTACTACAACATGCTGATTTTAATGAAATATTCACCCGTAAAGATTACGGCGGAAATGACCGTGTCACGGCTGGGAGAAGGCAGAATCAGGAAGATGAGTGTTAGAGCTAATGATTTTGATATTAGGTAAATCGTAATACTTATATACGAAAAAACGATCTTATTCATTTAACCTATTACTAATAACTATACTAATCGCATATTTTATTTGTATCCTGTATCTTGATACATAAGAATATGTTAATATAATAATAGTATGATTGATGAAACAAGTTAATCATTACTAAATTCTGTTTTAGAAGGAAAAACTATGTATTGGATATTAAGCATATTAGTTGTCGTTATGATTGCCTATGTCGGGAAGTATACCCGTTTACATACGGTTGATAACGATCCAGATGAACGGGAATCAGTTAAATCACATAATCGATAGGCATCCTGCCGTATCGATTCACTTCCATGCCCGGGGCCAGAACCTCATAGCATCCACATTCTGTACCTGTGACCACACCGGGTAACAGACTCTGGTCTCGGGCATCTGTTCTTTGGTATGACTTTAAATCAGTCTTCTGCAGAGAAGGGGGCCAGCCTGATTTGATAAAACGTAAACAGTTTTGTTTGCCTATATTTTCTTCAGTCTTACACAGGTGCTCCTTGCGAGGAGTATATAATAAATTAGCCATATATAACCCCAGGTAGCCAGGTCGCCAGACCCGGCCAGTAAGCTAGCATTAGCAACATCAATAACTGGATCACGATAAATGGCAGCACACCGCGGTAGATTTGTCCGGTGGTAACAGATTTAGGCGCTACACCGCGAAGATAGAATAGGGCAAAGCCAAATGGAGGGGTCAGGAAAGAGGTTTGCAGGTTGATGGCTATCATGATGCCCAGCCAGACAGGGTCGAGCCCCATGGATAACAATATCGGACCAATAATGGGCACGACGACAAAGGTGATTTCTATGAAGTCGAGAATAAACCCGAGCAGAAACATCACCAGCATAACCACAATCATAGCACCGACGACACCACCGGGAAGGTTGCCCAGCAATTCTGCGATCTGATCATCACCGCCAAAGCCACGAAATACCAGAGAGAACAGGGATGCACCAATGAGTATCATGAAGACCATGCTGGTAACTTCAAGTGTTGACCTTGCCACCGCCCGAAATACTTGTTTGGTAAAGCTTTTGCCTGCTGCAGCAAGCAAGCTGGCACCTACAGCACCGACGGATGCTGCTTCAGTTGGGGTAGCCAGTCCACCCAGGATAGAACCCAGCACACAGATGATGAGTAATAATGGCGGGATCAGGGCAAACAGCAATGCTGTCCATGATTTTTCATCTTCTGCTTCTAATTCAGGCGCAGGCATACTCAATGGTCGTAGCCAGGCAAGGACGATGAGATAGACGATATACATGGCAACCAGTATCAGACCTGGTATTAGTGCGCCGGCGAACAGGTCGCCGACTGAGACTGTTTCTGGAGAGAATAGTCCCATATCCAGTTGCGCCTGTTGAAATGCAGAAGACAGTACATCCCCCAGCAGTACCAGGATAATAGAGGGAGGAATAATCTGACCAAGAGTGCCGGAAGCACAGATTGTTCCGCAGGCAATCGCCGGGTCGTAGTTACGTTTTAACATAGTAGGCAGGGCCATCATGCCCATGGTAACCACGGTCGCGCCAACTATGCCGGTGCTTGCTGCCATCAACATACCTACCATCACGACAGAGATACCGAGGCCACCACGCAACCTGCCAAACAGTGCGGACATTGCGTCAAGCAGTTGTTCTGCTACGCGTGACTTTTCAAGCATAGCGCCCATAAAAACGAACAAGGGGACGGCAATTAACGTCTCGTTGGTCATGATACCGAATAACCGGCTTGGCATTGCCGCAAGAAAAGAGGAATCGAAACCGCCGGTCATGCTGCCGATGAAGGAAAATATCAGTGCGGTACCCGCCAGGGCAAAGGCAACAGGGTAGCCGGTCATTAAAATCAGGCCGGCTACCAGAAACATGAAAAAGGGCATCAGTTCGGCCATCTAATCTGCCTTGCTATCAGTCTCAGTATCTATGGCTACGATCTGACCCTTCAATACAAGGACGCTGCGCAGGCCCTGTGCGATACCCTGCAACATCAGCAGCACAGCCATCACAGGAATTGTCGTTTTTAGCAGAAACAGGGCGGGTATTCCGCCGGCATCACGTGATCCTTCCAGTAAAGACCATGACAGGCTTACATAGTTCCATGAGATCACGATGATAAATATGCAAAAAGGAATCAACAGGAATATCGTTCCAAGCAGGTCTACCCATGCCCTGCGGCGAGCACTCATCTTTTCATAAAAGATGTCTACGCGGACATGGCCATTCTGCTTAAGTGTGTAAGCGACGCCGAGCATAAAGACAATTGTGTGCAGGTAGATGATAGATTCCTGCATGGCAATCGATCCGCTATTGAAGACATAGCGCAGCACGACAACAAGGAATGTTACGATAACCATCAGCAGCGTAAGCCAGCTAATGCTCCGGCCTACGATATCATTGATGTGGTCAATAAGCTGGATTGTCTTTTGCATTCCGCAACAGCAACAGTGTGCTTTGGCTATTTTAATTCACAGGACCAGGATGACACATCCATTTCAGAGCCATCCTCGGCCAGGTACCAGCGCGTGCCCTGTTTCATTTTTGTCGAGGACTTGTTCTTCCTTTTCCAGTAGGCAGGCAGGATAGAATCGGGCTTGCAATCATCTGCAGAAAAAACACTGCAGTTTTTGTATGCAAGGACGGCCACTTTATAAACATGATAGGTATAGGGCGTGTTATGGCAACCGGGATTATTTCCTTTACCTAAAAGTGTGTACTGTACAGAATGACCGTCACGAGTCATCTTGTACAGGCGAATTTCAGGGTCGCGGGCAAAAGCGGAATAAGAGATAACAGCTATACAAAGTGAGACGAAAAAGCTGAGAGATATTTTCTTCATCTTAGAGCGTATGGATCACTATGTAGCCATCAATGTAACAAAGTGTTGAAACGATCTCTCTGTGTTTAAGCCTTAAAAGTGAATCTATCATGCTACATTCGTATCGCCGGATGAGCCGGGTCATATTTATTAAAAATCGACTTGTAACTGCAGTAAAGTGCAAGCATAGAGACTGGAATCAGCAGCAGAAAACCGAGGCCAAAAGGGATAGCTGCAACAATAGCGAGCAGTATATATACGAGGCCGAAAACCAGTAGTGGCAGCATGTTCTTAAAGCCTGCTGAATAACTCGCCTTGATGGCATCGAGTGGAGGACTGTTGTCGAGCATGACAAGTGGTGTTGCATAGATAAAACCAAACATAATGATGGCACCGATGAGGAAGACAAACAGCATTGAAAAGGCCATTCCTGATGTCATCATAGTCTGAGGATCAAATTCACCCGTTTCACCGGCAGAGGTCATGGCATTGCCACCAACTAATGAAACCATTACTGCCATGATCAAAAACTGTGCGAGAAGATAAATTGCACCTAGTTTCAGTAACTTGTACATCCGATCCTTTTCCCTGAATCCCTCGAACAGGTGGCCAATATTGATACTGTTGCCTTTATCCATTTCTGCTGCAGCATACATAAATCCCCCAAGCAGAGCAGGAGAAATAATCATCAGCACCGCTGAACCGATAAATGGAATAAAACTAAGTACAATAGACAGGGCAATAAATAGCAGGAACATAATTAACCAGTTGCCAAAATCCTGTTTGAATAAATCCCACCCACACTTGAACCAGCCAGCACCTTGTCCGGCCCCAACACTGTTTACCTGCATTTGATTGCTCCTATATCCGGTGAGGTTACTATTTGTAGTTTCATGCTTGTATTCTCAGACAAGGTTTTGCCTGAAGGAAATGTTGTAATTCCAGGCTTGAGTATTTGCTATCGTCATGACGTACTTAATAGGAAACACCCTAAATATTTATTGATGATTAACGCGTATGTCAAATTATCTACCAGCGAAAAAGCACCCAGTTAGGTGGAGATATAGTATGCGCCATCAGTTCACTTACCTGTTCATCCATTCTGCCGTCACCATCACGGTCAATAAGATAGTAGGGAGCAAAACCTTTCTTCTGGATTTTTACCATGTAGACGCGGCCATTAAGACTATATTCCTCAATAGTTTTATCGCCTTCGGTTATGATATTAATTTCGACCCCGCCAGGATCGAAACCACTCGGCTCAGCAGAGTCATTCGGCGCAGACTGGATAACCGGAGGTACGTCGGCGGGCGCTTGTACATCCTGTGCAGACGCAAGAAAAGGGAATAGAAGTAACAGTGTAATCAGCAGTTTGTGCATTTTATTATCCTTGCATGAAGGTCTTCTGTTATTACACACTCATCACCCCTGCAACGCAAGGGTTCAGGGCGGAAAGGTAAAAGGTGATAGATCAAAGGAGCGCAATCACTTTTCCGCTAGTGCCTTATGGTTATAGGTTCAACTGTAATTCTGCTTCTTCTTCCGTGGGTTCGAAGCGTCTGTTTTCGTAGTAACTGAATATGGCCTCTACTACCTCGTCTACATCGTCGATTATTTGTATAAGCCCAAAGTCGGATTCAGAGTTATTTCCCGGTGTGACCAGAGTATGGCGGAACCAGTCAATCAGACCGGACCAGAAACCTGAATCGACGAGGATAATCGGGATGCGACGCGATTTTCTGGTTTGAATCAAGGTCAGAATCTCGGCCAGTTCATCCAGAGTGCCAAAACCGCCAGGCATGACGACATAGGCGGAAGCAAATTTTACGAACATGACTTTGCGTGAGAAAAAATGACGAAAAGACAGGGAAATATTCTGGTAAGGATTGGCTTGCTGTTCATGCGGGAGCGCAATGTTCAGACCAATACTTGGCGACTTGCCCTCAAAGGCCCCTTTGTTTGCCGCTTCCATTACGCCAGGCCCTCCACCACTGACAATTGAGAAGCCGGCGTTGGATAATTTCCTCGCTATTTCTTCAGTCAACCTGTAGACGGGGTGGTCCGGGTCGAAGCGGGCAGAACCAAAAATGCTAACTGAGGGATGTATTTCTGCCAGTTTTTCATAACCTTCAACAAATTCGGCCATTACCTGAAAGACCTTCCATGACTGTCGGGAAAGTTTTCGGGTAGAGATTGAGGGGAGTTTAGATACTGACGAGTTATTGGTATGTTTTTTCATGCTTTATTTTTAGCATGAAGAACGTGGATTTGATAGTTCCAAGTTCCAAGTTTCAAGGGTGAGGTGTGATGGGTGATGGGGAAAGGGGGAGCTATGTAGCGATGGGGTATTCGCATACAGATAGTAATAGGGTGACAATTTAACAAAGAGTTCATGAATCACATATACTCATCGAAAACCGAAAACCGAAAACCGAAAACCGAAAACCGAAAACCGAAAACCGAAAACCGAAAACCGAAAACTTATGCCTACACCTCCAATTATCCTTGTCGATGGATCATCGTACCTTTACCGTGCATTCCATGCGATGCCGGGTCTGAATAATTCCGAAGGCCAACCTACCGGCGCTATCTATGGTGTCATCAATATGACCAGGAGCCTGCTGAAGCAATACCAGCCGCAGTATATTGCCATGGTGTTCGATGCCAAAGGTAAAACCTTCCGTGATGACCTGTACCCGGAATACAAGGCGAATCGCCCGCCAATGCCGGATGAGATGCGCAGCCAGGTGCCCTATTTATATGAAATTGTTGAAGCCCTGGGTTTGCCGCTGCTGGTGATCGATGGTGTCGAAGCCGATGATGTCATTGGTACTTTAGCGGCACAGGCAGTGGATAAGTCGGTAGATGTACTAATTTCTACCGGTGATAAGGATATGGCTCAACTGGTCAATGAGCGCGTCACCCTTGTCAACACCATGGATGACAGGGTAACGGATGTAGCAGGTGTAAAAACGCGCTTTGGTGTGAGTGCTGATAAATTCATTGATTATTTGACCCTGGTCGGTGATACCGCTGACAACATCCCCGGTGTGCCGAAGGTTGGGCCAAAGACGGCCGCTAAACTGATTAATGAATACGGTGACCTTGATGGTTTGATCAGTCATGCCGATGAAGTAAAGGGCAAGCTGGGTGAGAATATACGCGATTCGCTGGACTTTCTGCCACTATCACGTGACCTGGTGACCATAAGGTGCGAGCTTGATTTGCCTCTTTCACTCGATGGGTTAAAGATAAG
>JASJFV010000097.1:0-5005 GCA_033791885.1 Gammaproteobacteria bacterium
CAGGTTCCTGCAATCAGTGTACAGTCGGCCGATTCGGAATTCGCAGCGGCTTATCTGAGCTTCTCATCTGATATCCTTTCGCAGGAACAGATAACCGACTATCTCGACCGTGTGGTGCAGCCGCGTCTTGCCGCAGTCACCGGCGTGCAACGCATCGAAATCTTCGGTGCCCGTACCTTTGCTATGCGCGTCTGGCTCAAGCCCAAGCGCATGGCGGCATTGGGTATCAGTCCCTCGCAGGTTCAGCAGGCCCTCGCTGCTAACAACTATCTGGCAGCAATCGGCAGCACCAAGGGCGCACTGGTACAAACCAAATTAGCCGCGAACACCGATCTTCACAGTGCCGAAGAATTCCGCCGTCTGGTCATCTATCAGAAAGATGACATCATCGTGCGTCTGCAAGATATTGCAGATGTCGAACTGGGTTCCGAAGACTACGACACACTGGTGCGTTATTCAGGACAGACAGCGGTATTTGCTGGTGTATTCCCACAGCCCAATGCCAACATCATCGAGGTAATCGATGGTGTGCGTGTCGAACTCGACAAGTTGCAACATGACCTGCCCGCTGGTCTTGATGCCAGCATCGGTTACGATTCTTCGGCCTACGTCAGTGATGCTATCCACGAGGTGACTAACACCTTGATCGACACCCTGCTGATCGTGATCGTGGTGATCTTCCTGTTCCTTGGTTCATTTCGCTCGGTACTGATCCCGGTGATGGCAATCCCGGTTTCGCTGATCGGAGGCATCTTTTTGATGCAGACGTTTGGCTTTACACTAAACCTGCTAACACTGCTAGCCATCGTGCTTTCAGTCGGACTGGTGGTTGACGATGCCATCGTCGTGGTCGAAAACGTCGAGCGGCATCTGCGCGAGGGTCGCACGCCACGCGAAGCCGCCATGCTCGGTGCACGTGAACTGGTTGCACCGGTCATCGCCATGACCGTCACTCTGGTAGCGGTATACATTCCTATTGGCTTGCAGGGTGGTCTGACGGGTGCGCTGTTTCGCGAGTTTGCATTTACTTTAGCCGGTGCAGTGACAATTTCCGGCATCGTTGCACTGACACTGTCACCGACCATGTCCGCCCATATGTTGCGTAGCGCAGAGGATGAAGAGCGCGGCCTGACCGGCTGGCTAAACCACCGTTTCGATCGGCTGCGAATAGCTTACGGCCGTGCTCTCGGCACTACACTCGCCGCCCGCCCTGCTGTTTACCTGGTGTGGGCCGTGGTCAGCCTGTGCACCATTCCAATGTTCATCATGTCGCCCAATGAACTGGCGCCATCCGAAGATCAGAGCGTACTGTTCGGCATCATCAACACCTCTGCCAATTCAACTACAGACCAGAACGCGGTCTATTCGAAAGCGGCCGAACAGGTAATGCTCGAAGTGCCTGAAACCGCACTCACCTTCCAGCTTCTGTTCCCACCGTCGATTGGTGCCACCATCGGTGCCGACGGTTTCAGCGGCATGGTGGTAAAACCCTGGGCCGAACGCGATCGAACGGTGGATCAGATTCTGCCAGGTGTGCAAGCCGAAGTATCAAAGATACCGGGCATCCAGGTGTTCATGACAACACCACCGGCACTGCCGGGCGGCAGCAACTTCCCGGTTGAGTTTTTAATCACATCAACCGCCGATTCAAAACAGCTGCTCAAAATCGCCAACACACTGCAGCAGAAAGCAATGGAAAGCGGACTTTTTGCCTTCCCACCGATCATCGATATGAAGCTTGATCAACCGCAGGCCACCGTGACCTTCGATCGTGACAAACTAGCAACTCTGGGACTGAACCTGTCTCAGGTAGGCGCCGACCTCGGCGTTGCTACTGGTGGCAATTACGTCAACCGTTTTAATATGGATGGTCGCAGTTACAAAGTTATTCCGCAAATTCAGCGCTCTGCCCGCCTCAACAGTGAGCAGTTACGCGACATCTATGTGCCCGCTGAAAATGGCCAGATGGTGCCGTTGTCAGCGGTCACTGATATCGAAAACGACGTGGTTGCTCGCTCATTAAATCGCTTTCAACAGCTTAATGCAGTAAAACTTTCAGGTGTCACCACCCGCACCCTCGATGAGGCACTCACTTTCCTCGAAAACACCGCACGTGAGATACTTCCACCTGGCTACAGCTTCGACTACACCGGTGAGTCACGCCAGTTACGCACCGAGGGCAATAAATTTATCCCCGCCTTTTCATTGGCAGTGCTGTTAATCTTTCTGGTGCTGGCAGTGCAGTTCAATTCTTTTCGTGACCCGTTTGTTATCCTCGCAGGGTCTGTGCCTTTGGCGATGTTTGGCGCGCTGATCTTCACCGTGTTGAAAATACCCGACCCCAATACGCCATACTGGACGAATGGCTGGACCACTACAATGAACATCTATGCTCAGGTCGGCCTGGTCACACTGGTCGGACTGATCGCTAAAAATGGCATCCTTATCGTTGAGTTCGCCAACAAATTGCAAGAACAGGGTGCAAATAAACTCGACGCTGTACACGATGCCGCGATGACACGCCTGCGCCCGGTGCTAATGACCAGCGTGGCTACTGTCGCTGGTCATTTCCCGTTGGTACTGGTAACCGGCGCCGGTGCTGCAGCAAGAAACTCCATCGGTCTGGTGTTAGTCGGCGGTATGGCAATCGGCACCCTGTTCACGCTTTTTGTAGTGCCATCGTTGTACGTGCTAATGGCGAAAAACAGAAATAGTTTAAAGGACGGAAAGATTAATATTTAACCATTTTTAAATGTCCGTTCCTGCCCTGGTTTTTACCTTTCGATAATTTCATCTCAGTGTCGCTTATGTGGTGATCAGAGACTATTAAACGTATCATTCGCAAAAATCAGCTAAACAGTCACTTCCAATCATTAAGCGACATTGAAAGAATTTTTCTGACAATAAAATATTGTCCTTAACGGACCTTTGTTTACTTTTGCTGACAGAGTATTTTCGGCACTGAACGGACTGTCAGACAAACAAAACCCCGCACGGTGGCGGGGTTAAATTGCATAATGTTTGACCGATACTAAATGCGAGTTTTACGTCTAGCTAATCCGATTAAACCTAAAAGACCAGAACCGAATAACCAAACTGCTGCTGGTACGGGAACAGTTGATAATTCTGTAGTGATAATGTTTGAATCAAATGATTCTGTAATTGAAAAGTAAGACGCATACTGCCAAGAGGGATCAATTATTATAGTAGGGTCAGCAAAAGCATAACTCGAACTGCTTGAACTGCCAGAGAAAGATGCTTTAAGTGTAGTACTAGCTATGGCAGTTAGCACTACATCATTTTTTGCAGCATATGGTGCTGATTTGTATAATGGAGAAAATGACTCGCCACGGCGCTATCCTCTGTGGCCATGTGCATCAGACCTACCAGGTAAACATCGATGAACTGAGCAGTGGTATCTATTACGCCGGCAGCGCTGTAATGTCAGGACATGAAGGCTTCTGGGTCTATGAGAGGCAGGGCAACAGCATAGAAGCCTTCCGCGGATACTGGGATGAACTAAAATGCGAGTATTCGATCAGTCGAGACTGATAGCAGACTACCTCATGAGATTTTAATATTCAAATGAACTGTAAAAAGTTTCATCTTAGATACAATTACGGTCTGGTTATGGCAGCCCTGCCTGTGTGTCTGTTTGCCTCTTTTGGTGTGATAGCGCAGATACCTGCTGATGAACCTGAAACTGCTCAGGTGGAAATACTTGCAGACACACAAGCCAATAAACGCGAACTGATGGCAGAGGAAGACCCGTTAGCCACTGAAGAATTCAATAAGGAAAAGCAAGAAACTTTTTGGTATGACACACCCAATACTGTGCGCACATATGGCAGTGTACAGGTACGCTATCGTGACACCGGTTTGGGTCCAGTCTGGGGTGATGGTGGCTCTCGAGCAGGCATCGAGAGTCATTGGCAGATGATGTCAAAAAGATGGATACTGGGCGGCTACGAAGCAGGCTTTAACGTACTTGATAGCATCGACCAGATAATTGACCCGGGCAGTGCATCCAGAGAGGACGGCAACAGTATCTTTACCCGACTAGCTTATATTGGTTTCAATGGCCCTAACCTGGTCGCCCTGTATGGCAAAAACTGGTCTACCTATTATAAGGTTGCGAGTTTAACTGACCGTTTCCAGGGCACCGGAAGCAGTGCCAGCGGTGTCTATAATGCAAAAACGGATGGTGGTGCAACAGGTACCGGACGAGCCGACGAAGTATTGCAGATGCGTCTGCATATCGACTTCTTCCCTGACGACTGGAATTTAAAACCATTCAACATAAACCTGCAGTTCCAGCATGGCGAGCCCGTGCCTGATATTGATAATATCAATTACGGAAAAGCTTTTGGTATTAGTGCAGTTCTCAATACAAAGGATGGTTACACGCTTGGCATTGCCTACAACTATGCCAAGATTCCAGATGCTTCGAACCCGGCCGTGTTAAAAGCAGGCATAGACGGCGACGTCCATGCCCTGGTTATCGGAACCCGCTGGTACGGTGACAAATATTATGCCGGTGTGATCACCACACGCCTTGAAAATCATGAAACCACCGACACCTCAACCTACTTTGATGGAACCGGCGGAGAAATCTACGGCCAGTATAATGTGCATGGACCCTGGTGGATAACCGCTGGCTACAACGCACTCATACCTGATAGTGATCAGAGCCAGGCGGGGCAGTACAAGATCGATTATGGCGTCCTTGGCGTACGTTATTCTATTGATGGCTTTCATCCGATGATCTATTTTAATGCTCGAATAGACAATGGCAGACTTACAGACGGCATATCCATCGGTAACATCTATACCGTGGGCATACGCTGGGACCTGGAAATAAAATCGACATGGCTACCGTTGAGACGCCCATAGATGCAGAAATCTGCCCACTGGCCCCTTATTTTTTCTGATCTTTATTTAGTAACAGCTTCATCTTCTGCATCAGAAGTATAGGAAGTATAAACACCCTTTCTAATCCAAGTCA
>JASJFV010000098.1:0-5442 GCA_033791885.1 Gammaproteobacteria bacterium
GAAGATGTCCATATCTACAAGAATGGCACACAGCCAGGCTTCGCCACACTGGAGGATGCTAAAGATGCATTTCAAAAGAAGCCATTATTCACAGCGTTTGAGCAAGGTGTTTATGTGGGCGATACCACGGTCGATGTTCTGCTGCGCTACACCAGTGAAGATGCTGTATACAAGTACGCGCTATCGAGCAATTTAGATCCCGGGCTGCCAGATCAGGATGCGACAGCAAATCTTATACTGGATTACAGCACCAGTGGCGTGCAGGTATTTCGTGCGCGTGGTTTGTTACATGAGCCTGTCGTGGTTACCCGTTCTGTTTTTGATGCAGTAGTAACTTTCATCAAGGAAGGTGTGAAACATATTCTCGAAGGTCTCGATCATGTACTGTTCGTTATATGCCTTGTGCTTGGCGCTATGCATCTCAGGCCATTACTCTGGCGTGTGACCGGTTTTACCATCGGCCACAGCATCACTCTGTCTATAGGTTTCTTTGGTTTTGTGCCAACAGCTGCATGGTTTGTGCCGGCCGTCGAGATGGGTATTGCATTATCGATTATCTATGTTGCCGTTGTAGCTATTGTTCCTGTATTGCAACAGAGTAAAAATGAATGGACGGTCGTCGCTGTAACCGGGTTAATCGGCTTATTACACGGCCTCGGCTTTTCCTTTGTACTACAGAATATCCTACAGGTTACATCACCCAATATCTGGCAAAGTCTTTTAGCCTTTAATATTGGTGTAGAGATAGGACAGTTGATGATAGTGATCGTCGCAGTCTTTGTGTTTTATTTAATCAGCCTTTTTGGTACCAGAGTAACAATAATAAACCGTTATATTGTTGCGGGAGTCTGTGCCTCTACCGCTTTATATTGGGTTGTAGAGCGTGGCAGTAACATGTTAGCTAATATCTGAGTGGCCGCATTTCCGCGCTCGTGATAATGAGCTGACAGGGCAAAGTTGGCCGCTTATTCGCGTTCAACATACTTTTCTTCGTGACCGTTATTGTTAACTGAACAAGAAAAGCCTTCTACACAATATTATTCAATATATATAACACTGCTGTCCCGTTAACTGTCAAAGACATGAATCGGGTACATCTATCAACGACCATCACCCGCATGGCAGGTTTTTGCTCCTCGGCAACTGTTCCTGCGTTGCCCTAATAAGTTACATCCATGTAACGATGCAAAACTTGAACTTCCACCGTCCATGGTGGTCGGCTGCGGGTGTTGAGCCACCAGGGAGGGTTTCACGGCGTGTCAGATGGTGGGTGTGTCCTGTTCATGTCTCGGATTCGTGCAACCCTTGTCCATGCCTGCTACATCATCTTGTTTAGGTAATTTCTTTTTGTTAGCGGGACAGTAGTGATATTTTAAGTTAGAAACCGCTTTTAACTTATAACTTAAAACATATAACTTAAAACGCCGTTTTATACCTAAATAAGCAAAATTTTCACCCATCTCCATAAATAGCCCTGTATCAATATTGATTTATTGGGTGCTGACAGGTATCCTTCACACCCTTTAAAACACTCATAGAATAAATCAAAGGAACGATTTATCTCGTAAGCCCCGAAGGGGTGAGTATCATGAATGATACGAATAATAGATAAGCGGAGAATATAATGCGTCAGGTGATGGTGGCTGGCAACTGGAAAATGAATGGTTCCAGTGATTCAGTTAAAGAATTGATGGCCGGTATCAAAGAAGGCATGGCTTCGATATCAAATGCTGAAATGGTTGTATGTCCACCAGCAGTTTATATTTCTCGTGTTTGCGATGCGGCTGATGGAACTGAAATTAAAGTCGGTTCTCAGAATATCTGTGATGAAGACAAAGGTGCTTTCACCGGTGAGATTTCTGCGGATATGTTAAAAGATGTTGGTTGTGAATACGCCATCATTGGCCACTCAGAACGTCGTGCATTGTATGGCGAAAGTGATGAGTTAGTCGCAAAACGTTTCGCTGCTGCTCGCCGCAATGGCATTAAGCCCATTTTCTGTATTGGTGAAACACTGGAAGAGCGTGAAGCATGCATAACTAATGACGTATGTGCTCGCCAGATTGATGCAGTCATTGCCCTGGAAGGCGTTGAATCCCTGGCTGATGGGGTTATTGCCTATGAGCCTGTATGGGCTATTGGTACCGGTAAAGTGGCGACACCTGAACAGGCGCAGGAAGTACATGCCTTTATTCGCGGTAAGATTGCTGCTTTAAATGCAGAAGTCGCTGCTGGCGTGCGTATTCTTTATGGCGGCAGTATGAATCCTGGTAATGCAAAAGATTTAATTGGTCAACCGGATATCGATGGCGGTTTGATTGGCGGTGCATCACTGAAAGCAGAAGATTTTCTGGCGATCGGTCAGGCTGCTGAGTAATCTGTCGATTAATTGTAGGGTTTGATTTCAAGTTTTGATTTCATGTTTTGATTTAAGCGGGTCACATTAGTGGATATTATTCTTCTTGTATTACATGTATTTTTATCGCTGGGTATAATTATCCTGGTCTTACTGCAAAAAGGTGCGGGTGCCTCTGCGGGTGCTGCTTTTGGTGGTGGTGGCGGTGGTGCGGGTAGTGTATTTGGTGCCAGCGGTTCGGCTAATTTTTTAAGTAAAACCACGGCAATTTTAGCTATCGGTTTTTTTGTCAACAGTCTGTTTCTGGCTTACCTGGCCGCAAATCGAGAAGTACCGACGGATAGTGTGATCGATGCGTTGTTTGAACAGCCGGTTGTAGAAGAAGTGATAGAAGGGCCCGGTGCTACAGATGTGCCTGCACCTGAAGGACTGGTTCTTCCTGAGTCAGCAGGTGATGTACCGGCACCTGTAGTGTCTCCAGGTGAAGCAGCAGATGATGTACCACTACCTGCAGGTGAGTAGATGCATATAACAGCGTGTAGAGGCTTTACACTACACTAGCTGGCCGATGTGGTGGAATTGGTAGACACGCTATCTTGAGGGGGTAGTGGCGAAAGCTGTGCCGGTTCGACTCCGGCCATCGGCACCAAATAATTAGTAATAAAAATCAGCGTAGCAGGAAGCCAACGTAAAAACTATAAGTATGGCGCAGGATGCGTGGCATAACTTCTGCGGGTCTATAGATTTCCATGGCTATCGATTTCAGGTGTTGTAACTAAAAGGTTCATAATATGCTCGAAAATTATTTGCCGGTATTGATCTTTCTAATCATTGGTTCAGTGGTCGGTATCGCTCTCATGTTTATTGGTGGTTTCTTACTATCGACCCCAAAACCATATGAAGCTAAAAACGCACCGTTTGAGTGTGGTTTTGAAGCCTTCGAAGATGCGCGTTTAAAATTTGATGTGCGTTACTATCTGGTTGCAATCCTGTTTATTATCTTTGACCTGGAAATTGCCTTTCTGGTTCCATGGGCGGTTGTACTCGATAAAATCGGCCTGTTCGGCCTTCTGGCGATGGGTATCTTTCTTGGTATTCTGGTGATTGGTTTCATCTATGAGTGGAAAAAAGGGGCGCTGGAATGGGAGTAGAAGGTGTTTTAGAAAAAGGTTTTGTTACCACTTCGGCGGACGCGTTAATCAACTGGGCGCGTACCGGTTCCATGTGGCCGATGACTTTTGGTCTGGCTTGCTGTGCGGTAGAAATGATGCAGGCTGGTGCCTCACGTTATGATCTTGACCGATTTGGTATGCTGTTTCGGCCAAGCCCCCGTCAATCAGATGTGATGATCGTCGCCGGTACCCTATGCAACAAGATGGCGCCAGCACTGCGTAAAGTTTATGACCAGATGGCTGAGCCACGCTGGGTCATCTCTATGGGATCCTGTGCCAATGGTGGTGGTTATTACCACTATTCCTATTCTGTGGTGCGTGGCTGCGATCGTATCGTTCCTGTCGATATCTACGTGCCGGGCTGTCCGCCAACGGCAGAAGCTTTGTTGTACGGTATCTTGCAATTACAGAACAAGATTCGCCGTACTAATACAATCGCCAGGCAGCCGGTCGAAGGTGATGCTGATTATAAACAGCCCGTGAGATATCGGGATGTGACAATAACTTAGGGTCGCCTGTATGAACGTTGAAGAATTATCACAGGCGTTAGCCAGTACCTTTGCATCGCAACTGCAGTCCAATGTGGTCGTGCAGAATGCTGTATTCGGTGAAGTGACTATCGAAGTTTTACCCAAAGATGCACTTTCTGTTTTTGAAACGCTGCGTGATGATGCCGCGCTTAAATTTGAGCAGTTAATCGATGTTTGCGGCGTGGATTACTCTGAATACGGCAGTGTCGAATGGGCGACTGAGTCAAGCTCTTCAACCGGATTCAGCCGCGGTGTAGAACCGGCTACCGGTGCACGTTTACGCTTCGGAGACGACATTGATTCTACAGAGTCAGGCAGGCCACGTTTTGCGTCGGTTTATCACCTGATGTCGGTAACGCATAATCATCGTTTACGTGTTCGTGTTTATTGTGAAAATGAAGCAGTACCTGTTGTGCCTTCAGTGATTGATCTTTGGCCAGTAGCAAACTGGTTCGAACGTGAAGCCTTTGACCTGTACGGTATCATCTATGAAGGTCACCCGGATCTGCGCCGCATCCTTACCGATTACGGTTTTGTCGGCCATCCATTCAGAAAAGACTTCCCGCTTGTTGGTCATGTGGAAATGAAATATGACGAAGAGCAAAAACGTGTAGTTTATCAACCGGTCAGTATTGAACCGCGTGTGCTTGTACCGCGTGTGATTCGTGATGATGGACGCTTCGACTCTAATGTAGAAGCGGCCGATGCCAATTTGAATAATACAGCGGCAGAGAGTACAGATGCCTGAAATTCGTAACTATACCCTTAACTTTGGGCCACAGCACCCGGCGGCACACGGCGTATTACGCCTGGTACTGGAGATGGATGGTGAGGTTATCGAACGTGCTGACCCGCATGTTGGCCTGTTGCACCGCGCTACCGAAAAATTAGCAGAATCTAAACCATACAACCAGAGTATCGGTTATATGGACCGTCTCGATTACGTTTCCATGATGTGCAATGAGCATGGTTACGTGATGGCGATGGAAAACCTGATGAACATCTCGGTACCTGAACGTGCACAGTACATCCGCGTCATGTTCGATGAGATTACTCGCATCCTGAATCACCTGTTATGGATCGGCGCGCATGCGCTCGACGTTGGTGCCATGACCATGTTCCTTTACGCCTTCCGTGAGCGCGAAGATTTAATGGATGTCTATGAAGCGGTATCCGGTGCGCGTTTACATGCTACCTACTATCGCCCCGGTGGCGTTGCTCGTGACCTGCCTGATAGCATGCCACAGTACAAAAAGTCTAAATGGCACAGCCAGCGCGAAGTAAATAAATTAAATGAAAATCGTGAGGGTTCACTGCTCGATTTTCTGCAAGACTTTACCAATCGTTTTCCAACTTATGTTGATGAATACGAAACACTGTTAAC
>JASJFV010000099.1:0-4875 GCA_033791885.1 Gammaproteobacteria bacterium
CAATATACGGCACCACATTAAACATGATAATAAGTATTTTGTAATTACCCAGAAATTCGAGATATATACGCGGCAACTCTGCCTCACTTACACCTGTCGTGCCAGCATGTATCTTAATGACCCAGTTGCGCATGATCGTCAACATAACCGTTGATATAACCAGCATGCCTATATTTACAACAGAACACCAACCCAGGAATTCTCTGATCGTTTCGATTGAATTCACCTGTCATCTCCTCTTCAATTATTGATCCAGCTTTTTTAACTTTTTCATATAGGTCTGTGCAGCAAAATCATTACCTGCATCACGGTGGAACGCAATAAGTGCATTAAGGATTTCCCTGTCTCGCGGGAAACGCTTCTGCGCATCCTGCAATACCTCGATCGCGAGCGATGCTTTCCCTGTCGAATTTAACGCAACTGCATATACATAGACATAATGCGCATTAGAAGAGTCAAATCCTGCCGCACGCTGTAATAACCTGACCGCTTCATTATTCTTTTGTTGACGTATCAGAGATAAGCCAAGAGCATAATAGGCATCCGCATTCTCAGGTGCAATCTTTATCGCTTTGCGTAATAGCTTCTCAGCCGAAGCATCGCTGTTCTTTACCCGGTATAGATCAGCAAGATTAATATAAGCCGGCACAAAAGCATCATCCAGATCGATGGATTTATTGTATGCCTCTTCCGCCTTTTCTAACTGGTTTTTTGCAAGATAAAAATTGCCGAGATTCAGCTGTGCTTCAGGACGATCTGCATTTACTTCCTGCGAGTCGATGTATTCATTGCTGGCATTTGTATAGATTGATAGCTGATCACCCTCAAGCTCACCTACTGGTACTGGCGCTAATAACCTTGCCGCCTCTATGCGTACCATTTTCTCTGGATCATCCAGCAGCGGGAAAGCCAGCTGTGCCAGCATCGCATGAGGCAATCCTTCTAATGCGCTCACACTTGCCAAACGCACCATCGCATTTTTATCCGTCAAGCCCTGTTGTAATACGTCGATATTCGTTTGATCAAGGTATGGTGTAATCATACTGACAGCGGTCGCTCGTGATATATCCGGCGTAGCCACATCCCTGATAGAGGTGGCCAGTAATTTACCGGCGTCAGGCATGGCTGACCTGCCGGCATCCAGTGCTATTGCGAACTGCTGGAAACCGACAGGGCTTTTTCCATACCACTGAGTCAACTGCTTTGAAGCCCAATCTGAACTCTTATCCTGGTGACACTGGTTACAGGCATTTGGCGTATCAAGTGAAACCGATAGATCAGGACGCGGGATTCGGATACTGTGATCGTGGCGCGGATCCACTACCATGTAGTCACGCGGCGGCATATGACATTCAGCGCACAATGCACCTTTCGAATCGTGCTGATGGAAATGATGTGTTTTGGTGTCAAATTTTGCTGCCGCATGGCATTGCATGCAGACACCATTACCTTCCTGCCTTAGCTGTAAACTATGCGGCTCGTGGCAATCGCTGCAGGTTACACCCCTGTGATACATCTTACTTTGCAGGAAAGAACCATAAACATAGACTTCATCCTGTATCTGGCCATCAGAAAAGTACATGCCTTCATCGAGCAGGCGCGGCATGTAATGATCAGCAAAGGATTCACCGGGCTGGTAACTATCAGAGATGGCACTTCGCCGTGAATGGCATTGCGCGCAGACTTCTATCTCTTTATCTGTCACTCGCGCCTGACTTCGCAGCGCATTGCCTGTTTTTAAATCCCATTGCCAGTGAACATCTTCCCGCTCATTGAACACGACATTCAAGCCCTTGTTCTTAATATCCTGCCAGCCCTGTTTCTTTTCACTCCATTTCACGTGATTAGATGCCGGCCCATGGCAGGCCTCACAGGAAACATCAATTTCAGACCAGCTGGTAGCAAACCTATCTGCATGACTGTCGTATTTTTTCTGCAGATTCGTCGAATGGCACTCTGCACACATGCCGTTCCAGTTAAATGAGGCTCTGGTCCAGTGCAGTTCATCCTGATGCGTTATTTTTTCTTCGGGATAGAGATGAAACCAGCGTTGTCCGCCACTTTTTTTCTCTCTTGAGTCCCACGCTATCGACAGTGCCTGCAGACGGCCATCATCAAATTCGACCAGGTACTGCTGCAGCGGTGTCACACCAAAAGTATATTTGATCTCATAATCAGACAGCTCACCGTCCGGGCCATCGGTACGAACGATGAACTTATCCTTGTTTTTATAGAACTTACTGATGATGCCTGCATAGTTAAAAGTCACAGCGGAAAAGTCGCCAAGAACGGTGTTTTTATCTGCATGCTGCATGGCAAGATCGTGATGTGAACCCTGCCAGAGATCTACCTGTTCAGCATGGCACTGAACACAGGAATCCCGACCGACATATCCTGCAGGATCTTTAAGATCACCCGCTAAAACGGCTGTGACACTGAACAATAGTATGGGGGACAATAAAACTGTTAGAAAAACTGTACGCAGAGAACAACACGACCAGGCCATAGAAAACTACCGATACATTTATTGAAAAATGATTATTAGAGGTATGCTTTATTCAAGCGCTATTGTTTCGGTGGAAACTGCTGCAGAATTTTCTCAATCGTCTCATTGATTATCACCTTTGACTCCCCTGCTTCCAGGTGATCAGAAACCGACTGCGTACTGATGCCCCGCCAGATCAATTTATCATTCACTGCATCAGTGAAATTGATCAGCAGTGTACCCTGATCATAAACACGCGCAGATGTCCCTGTACCCATACCAACACTGCCATAGCGTCCGCGCGATGATCGCCCGATCGAGACCCCACCGCTAACATTGCTGGAACTAACTTTCTGCTCGATGGTTACATGGTAGCTGACGTAGAAGTCCGGCTTGCCGGTATCTATCTGGGTGAAAGATTTAGCTGACAGCTCATTCTCTATCGCTTCCCTGATCCGGTTATCGACCAGGTCATTATCTTCAAGACCATACTCATTATTATCATTCGCCTTCCAGGAGTATGTCTTCAAGGCTGAAAAGTCATAAGCCTGTTCATAGTCCTGGCTGACCTTTATACCGGAACAGGCCTGTAGATAAAACAGGATAAAAACGACCAGGAAAACTTGCTTTAAAATTTTCATTATTACCAGCGTCAATACATCACATTAATAGATTGTGTAATGATTCATTTATACGAGATTTAGAAATAAAAGGTGCCAAATACGGTATAACCGCGGTAACTGTCTGAAACGCTACCTTTCCAGTCATCAGCGTTTACCTCAAGACTGGAGCCTATTCTTGCAAAGCCGGCACCGATGGCGAAATGCTTGAACAGCTTGTACTCGGTATTCAATTCATAGTTAATCAAGGCACCTCTGAGTTTATCTTCAAAATCGATGAAGAACGATTCTGCAACATAGTTAACAGACCATTTCGGTGTAATGGCATAACCCATACGCAGACCTAACATGGGTAATGGCGCAGTGACCCCAGCTGACGATGCTTTAGCACCGGTAGCATCTGAGAACTCGAAATCATAAGTCGTAATATTAAGACCGGCAGTTATGCTTAACTCGACCTTGGATGAATGATAGAAGGAATAGGCATAACCCAGCTTGTACAAGGTGTACTTGATGTCAGAGTTTATGGTGCCACCAGAATAATCCACACCATCAATAGTTATCGGTGGATCAATCGCTAATGTTCTGCTGCCTTTTCGATCGATAGAAAAAGAAGTGAAATTGATGCGGTGACGTGGGTTAAACCGGTAATAGGCATCGATCCTGGGAATAGTAGCTCGGCTGTCACCACCAAGGTCACGATTATAATCGATGACTGTACCCAGACCACCGATGTCTGAACTTACAGAAAACTGTGTATCAGAACCATCGACAATGTAAGCCCCTAATCGAATCATCCAGGTATCGGGAAAGGCGACAGCTGCTGCCTCTTCTTCTGCTGCAATCGCGCTGCCAGACAGAATGCCAGAAGCGATAACAATAGTCGCTACTGGCACAGCCACAGCTTTAAAAAAATACTTTTTAAACATTATTTCACCCTTTAATTATCTTGATTTATTATTCTGTTTTTCTCATGTATCCGAGTAACGGTGATTGAACACATAAACTTCATTATTAGTAATGCGCTTCATGCTTTAAATCATATACTCGTAAAATATATAAATATTGATATAAATCAACATATAATATCGTTTCACCGGTCATCTCTTATTCGTCTGATTTAAAACCCGCCGCATTATGACTGCCATCACAAAACGGCTTGTTTTTTGACGAACCGCAGCGACACAAGACGACTTTTTTTCCTGACCATGCAACACGCCCACTGCCGGTTCGCATAATAAGGTTACCGTTCAACATAATTGGACCGTCTTTAATTTGAGTAACTTTTAATTTACCCCCCGATGATTCAAGCGCCTCGCCTTTTTCGCCGATTGCAGCGTAATCTTTAAAGCCGATTTCTTCATGACTATTGTCGCAAAACGGCTTGTTTTTCGACACACCGCAGCGACACAAGGCCGCACGAAAATTTACGCCCGGCATGTCATCGCTGGCACCTTCAATCTCCAGATCACCACGAATAAAATAAGGCCCCTGGTAACTAACGGTCACCGTATTCTCAGCATCAGCTGTTTCTGACACAGCGCTATCATTAGCTTCAAATGTGATAGCGCCCGTCGGGCAACGTTTAACAATATCAACCACATCATCAACTGAGGCCAGATCAGGCTGGCACCATGGATCTCGACCGCCGACAAACAGGTCACCTGATGAATAACCGCATTCGCCGATATGAATACAGAGCCGTGCATCCCATTCGACGCTGATTTTTTTACCCGGGTACTTCGTTATCTCTTTACTCATGATTACCCC
>JASJFV010000100.1:0-6273 GCA_033791885.1 Gammaproteobacteria bacterium
TCAATACCAAGAGACAATGGTGTGACATCCAGCAACAGGACATCCTTTACGTCGCCACCCAGAACACCGCCCTGAATAGCAGCACCAAGAGCTACGGCTTCGTCTGGATTTACATCCTTGCGTGGCTCCTTACCGAAGAAATCTTTAACTGCCTCCTGCACCATCGGCATACGAGTCTGTCCACCAACGAGAATAATGTCGCTGATATCCGAGGCACTAATGTCTGCATCTTTCAGTGCAATTTTGCACGGATCAATGGAACGCTTGACCAGGTCTTCAACCAATGACTCCAGTTTGGCACGGGTCAGCTTGACGTTTAGATGCTTGGGACCGCTGGCATCAGCTGTGATGTATGGCAGGTTGATTTCTGTCTGCGTGGTTGAAGATAGCTCAATCTTTGCCTTCTCTGACGCTTCTTTCAGACGCTGCAATGCAATGGCATCGTTACGCAGGTCAACACCCTGTTCCTTATTGAACTCATCCGCAAGAAAATCGATGATACGGTGATCAAAATCTTCACCGCCGAGGAAGGTGTCACCATTAGTAGACAATACTTCAAACTGGTGTTCGCCATCGACATCGGCAATTTCAATAATAGAGACGTCAAAAGTACCACCGCCGAGGTCATAAATGGCCACGGTGCGATCGCCTTCTTTTTTATCCATACCGAAGGCCAGTGCAGCGGCAGTCGGCTCATTGATTATGCGCTTTACATCCAGACCGGCAATCTTACCGGCATCTTTAGTCGCCTGGCGCTGAGAGTCATTAAAGTAGGCAGGTACTGTTACCACTGCTTCAGTTACTTCTTCACCAAGAAATGCCTCGGCATCAGCCTTCAGTTTCATCAGCACGCGCGCAGATACTTCTGGCGGCGCCATCTGTTTACCATTTGCTTCTACCCAGGCATCGCCATTTTTGGCTTTGAGAATTTTGTAAGGCATCAGCTCGATATCGCGCTGCACCACATCTTCATCAAACTTACGTCCAATCAATCGTTTGATGGCATACAATGTATTTGTAGGGTTGGTTACAGCCTGACGTTTTGCCGGAGCACCAACAATTACTTCATCATCAGTGTAAGCAATGATAGACGGGGTCGTGCGGTCACCTTCACTGTTTTCCAGTACACGGGCTTCGCCACCTTCCATTACCGCTACACATGAGTTGGTGGTACCCAGATCAATACCAATAATTTTTCCCATTTTTTAATGTCCTCTTTGACTATTCTTTAACTGCATAATAGATTGGGGCAAGGTGTAGAAAAACAAGCACTCATGCCGATGTTTTTTTCATGCTATCTAGACTACTGGGCCACCATCACCATTGCCGGGCGAAGCAGGCGGTCATTGATCATATAGCCTTTCTGTATTACCTGGGCGACGCAGTTGGAATCTACTCCTTCAGCAGCCATCAACCCCATAGCCTGGTGTTTATCCGGGTCCAGTCGTTCACCCTGCTGCGGGTCAATTTCGACGATATTAAATTTTCCCATCGCCGTTTCGAGCTGTTTCATGGTCAAGTCCAGACCTTCTTTCATTTTCTCCAGGATTTCGCGGTTTTCCTGGTTCAAATCAATTTTCCTGGCAGAGTCAAGACTATCCCTGACTAACAGCACTTCAGCTGCAAATTTCTCCACGGCAAATTTGCGCGCACTGGCTATGTCTTTTTCGGCACGTCGGCGAATATTTTCCACCTCTGCACGATTTCTTAGCAGTTCATCTTCCGCTTTAGTTACTGCCTCGCGCATTTCTTCAAGCTGCTGATGAGGAACCTCGCGATTATGCTCATCGAACTCTTCCAGGACATCTTCAATTTCAACGTCCTCAAGCTCAATCTCATCTTTTTCTCTCATTTCTTCCTTTTCTTTACTGGTCATTAGCTTCTCTCTGTTTAAAAAGAAATACCCTTGGCAAAATGTGGGGACTTAGAACGGAGTTTCAAGGGCACAATAAAAAATTCTCGAATGGCTAAATACTTCTGATTTTCCGGAATTAACGCTAACTGCTCAACGCGTTGGATAACAAACGAGCAGTAATATCAACAATGGGGATAATCTCTTCATAATCCATTCGAGTAGGCCCTACTACACCAAGGGTGCCTACTCTCTCTCCTTCTCGACCGAAAGGGGCTGTGACGACCGAGCAGTCGGCAAAAGCCTGGTGGCCGGACTCCTCACCAATGAATATTTTAATCCCATCAACACCGAGGCTACGCTGCAGAAGATCAAGCAAATCCTGTTTTGTTTTAAAGGAACCGAACAGCCTCCTCAATGTTTCATTGTCACTGAGGTCGGGCACATCAATGAGTTGCTCTTCACCGCTGACCATCAGATTGTTTTCATCATCCTCATCTGAATTAAATGCCTGCCGAGCCAGCGCGATAGCTTCCTGAATGACCCGGTGCATGCCCGCAGTATCCTTTTCCATACCCCGCAGGAGCATCATTTTGACACTTTCCAGGGGCTTGCCAGTAAACGATTCGTTGAAATAATTCGAAGCCTCTACAAGTTCCCCGGGAGCATAAGATTTATCAGTTGTAATCACTCTGTTTTGAACACGTCCATCCTGGCTGACAAGAATAACCAGCAGACGATTTTGCCCCAGGTTGAGAAATTCAATCTGTTTGAAAATCCCCTGGTCAGTGTTAGACACCATCACCACACCGGCAAAATGCGTAACGTCGGACAGCAGGCTCGAGGCAGACTGAATCAGTGTGTCGACATCCACTTCACCAGAGAAACTGGCAGCAAATTCCTTGCTGATCCCGGGTGAAACAGGTTTTACATGAATCAGGGAATCAACAAACAGGCGGTAACCGCTCTGTGTAGGCACCCGGCCTGCCGAGGTATGTGGTGAGTGAACCAGCCCGAGGTTTTCCAGGTCAGCCATCACATTGCGAATGGTAGCGGCACTCACACTAAGGCCGGAACGCTTCAATAGTTGTTTTGAACCAACAGGATGCCCACCCTCGATATATTGCTCGATCAGGGTTTTTAAAAGAATTTCAGCGCGTGTATTCAGCGAATCGGTCATCTGCACAATCAATTAAAAGAGGGTTACTGTATCAGGACGCTATGTATTTCACACGGGCATTATACCCATAGCATGATGACAATAAAGTTCCGCTGTAATTTCTCTTCAAACTCTTCCGTTCTTTGCCTAAGTCGATTACTCTCTTATAGCCAAGTAAACAGGAGCCCGGCATCTGATGTCACTAATTTTTAAAACCGTATCTGTATTCTCACGACATAATGATCCAGTTGCCAAAGCAGTTGCCGATCAGCTGGAGGATTGGCTGCTCAAACAGGGCTGTGAGGTAAAGAGACAGGAGAATGAAGAAGCAGGAAATGTGACTGCTGACCTGGCTATCGTCGTCGGTGGTGATGGCACTTTATTACATATTGCACGAGAAATAGCTGCGCGGGATATCCCCCTGGCCGGGATCAACCTTGGACGACTCGGATTCCTGGTTGATATTCCACGCGAAGAAATGGAAAAAATACTACGCGAAATCCTGCATGGCAGTTATCAGAAGGAAGAACGCATTCTTCTCAGTGCCAGTCTGACTCGTGGAGATGAAGCAATCCATCAGGCAGAAGCTCTCAATGATGTTGTGGTCAGCAAAGGAGAACTCGCCCGTCTAATTGAATTTGAAACGCTGGTTGATGGCACGCATGTCAACACTGCACGCGCAGACGGAATTATTGTTGCGTCTCCAACTGGCTCCACAGCCTATGCCCTGTCAGCCAATGGCCCCATACTGGCTCCGGAACTAGAAGCAATTACCCTGGTGCCTATCTGCCCGCATACACTCAGCTTCCGGCCCCTGGTTATTGATAGTAAAAGTAGCGTTTGTATACGCCTGCTGGACAGCGGACAGGACAACAGCTATGTCAGTTTTGATGGGCAATCGGCAGTACGCCTGCAAGATGGCGATGTGGTTGATATAAAGATGGCTGAACACAGGGTTAAATTGCTTCGCCCTGTAAGTCATAGCCACTTTGAAGTGCTCCGGGCCAAACTCGGCTGGGGCTAGAAATCCAACAAAATGCTTTCATCTCTGTATCTAAGAAATTTCGTCATAGTCCGCGAGGCCGAACTCGGCTTACGTGAGGGGATGACTGCGATCACGGGTGAAACCGGTGCGGGCAAGTCAATTCTTATCGATGCGCTCAACCTGGTACTTGGTGGCCGTACTTCCAGTGACATCATTCGGCACGGCGAAGACCAGGCTGAAATTATCGCTTCCTTTGATCTGGCTGACTGTTCTGAAGCCATCAGCTGGCTTCAAGAGCATGAACTGGATGAGGAACAGGATTGTGTCATACGCAGGGTATTACGCCGTAGCGGGCCAAGCCGCGGCTTCATCAATGGCCGCCCTGTCGTCATGCAGCAGCTCAGGCAACTCGGTGATTACCTGGTAGACATTCATGGTCAACATGAGCATCAGTCGCTTTTACGACTGGACGACCAGCGAAAAATTCTCGATTCGACTGCAGGAAACCAGGATGACATGGAAAAGCTGTCCGGCCACTACGATGATATACAAAATTGCCAGCAGCAACTCGATCAGCTTCGGGCTATTGATGGAAAAGGTGAGGCACAACTGGATTTGCTGCGCTACCAGGTTAATGAGCTTGAGCAACTGGCACTGGAAACAAACGAAACAACTGAACTCGAAGATGAGCACCGTCGGCTGGCAAATTCGACTGACCTGATTAGCGGTATCAATGAAAACCTCTACAGCCTGAGCAATGACGGCAATTCGGATGTGGAGGCGCAACTCAATCACACTATCAGCAGGCTTCAGCAACTTGAGAGGCTGGATCCTGCACTTATGGAGATCAACCAGGTATTGCTCAATGCCAGCATTCATATCGATGAAGCGATCGGCAGATTGAAGCAATATATTGAGCAGATGGATACCAACCCGCAACGACTGGAATGGGTCAATCAGCGCATGGGGACCATTCACGACCTGGCACGCAAACACCGTGTCAATCCGGTCGAACTTCCATCTCTGCTTGACAGCCTGAAACAACAGCTCGATGACCTTGAATCCGGTGAGCAGCGCATCGATGAGCTGGAAAATGAACTCGCACTTTATGTTGCAGAATACAGAGAGCAGGCTGCCCGAGTATCGCAGCAACGTAGACAGACCGCTATCAATCTTTCTCAGGAAGTGACGTCCCGCATGCAGGAACTGGGCATGGAAGGTGGAACATTTGTCATCTCCATCAGTGATGCAGAGCAGGACAGCCCACGTCGCCATGGTCTGGACAAGATTGAGTACCTGGTTGCGGCAAACTCAGGCCAGGCAGCACAGCCACTTAACAAAGTGGCCTCTGGCGGTGAACTGTCGCGTATCGCCCTGGCACTGCAGGTCTGTGTATTGGAAGCCTCCAGCACACCGACATTGATATTTGATGAAATCGATGTCGGCATAGGTGGTCGAGTAGCCGAAATTGTCGGTCAGCAGCTGGCCCGTCTCGGTAGTGTTCGACAGGTACTCTGCATCACGCATCTGGCCCAGGTTGCCGCCAATGCCCATCAACAAATTCTGATCAGTAAATCCGGTGACCCGGTTGAAGCTTGTATCAATTCCTTAGAGAACACACAAAGAGTGGAAGAAATAGCACGCATGATGGGGGGTATTGAGATTACCGCGCAGACTCGTGCCCACGCAGAGGAAATGCTGAAACAGTCGAATGGATATAGTTAGTTTTCAGAAATGATTAAATATTTCTGAGCTCTGAATAGCGAATCCTCTAACTATTTTTTCGAGCACTTGCCATTTTTTTTCATACCGCCGCAGACACCATATAGATACAGGCTGTGGTCATCGATAGAAAAATCTGATTCTGCTGCGACCTGGTTTTGCCTTTCCTCAATGCGAGGGTCAAAAAACTCAAACACCTCACCGCATTCGACGCAGACCATATGGTCATGATGCTTGCCTTCATTAAGCTCAAAGACTGAACTACCACCTTCGAAATGATGGCGTATCACAAGACCTGCCCCTTCAAATTGTGTCAACACTCGGTAGACCGTGGCGAGACCGATATCCTCGTCGGCTTCCAGTAACTGCCGGTATACATCTTCCGCTGTAAGATGGCGCTGGTTACTCTGTTCAAGCAGACTAAGAATCTTCAATCTCGGTACAGTCGTTTTTATTCCCGCTTTATTAAGGTCCGATTTATAGGGCATTTACACCCCAAAAAACATAATGATAATAAAAATATTAGTCTGTCCAGAAAATAAAATAAAACAAAAC
>JASJFV010000101.1:0-11026 GCA_033791885.1 Gammaproteobacteria bacterium
GCCATAAAGAGGCAGGGAGCATTGCGTAACGGCGAAGCCTGGGCGCTTCCTTCAAGCTCTTCGTTAACGGGCAAGCCACTGACACTGGTATGTGATCGCAGCCTGGAAGATCTGCCGACCTATCCCCATTTGCTTGAGCAGTTCGAAATCATTGCAAAGAGGATGGGTGCTTCGGGGTTGCGTGGGCTGCACAAGGGGGGTGCGGTGATGAATGCGTGCTGGGTTCTGGAGAATCCACCGGCCTGCTATTTCAAGCTCCCCAAGCCACAGAAGGGCGGCGGCAGCCTGTGGGACTTTGCTGCTATTGCCTGCCTGTTTCATGAGATGGGTGCAGTGGCGACCGATTTTCACGGACAGCCGCTCGATCTCAATCGCGCCGACTCCACCTTCATGAACCACCGCGGTGTGATCTTTACGACTGATCAGGTGCTGTTCTCAGAGATGACTAAAGAGGGTGGCACTCTTTACTATTAGCCGGAATTTTTTCATGCCACGTGTGAGCAATAACTTTACACCTAATATCTTGGTGATTCGTGCGCCTTGTACTCCTGGCCTTCTATAACCGGCTTGATGAAAATCTCCACCCTTCTGTTCAGCTGTCGTCCGGCCTCGGTTTCGTTTGTATCACGCGGTTCATACTCACCACGGCCCTCGGTATGCAGGCGCACACGCGAGACCCCTTCATAGGTGAGAAAGCTGGCGACGCTTTCTGCTCGCCTCTCAGATAACAGCTGGTTGTAATCATAGGGACCGATGCTGTCGGTATGGCCGATGATGTGTACTACCGTGCGGTCGTATTTGTTGATCAGTGTGGCCAGCTTCTGCAGGGAGGGTTTGAAGGCCGGCTTGATACTGTAGCGGTCGAAGTCGAAAGAGACTTCACTGTCCACCGTCAGCTTTAACGTGTCATCTTTCATACGTTCGATCTCCACCTGGTGGGCATCGCGCTCGGCCTTGAGCTCTTTCTCGAACTCGGCCTGCTGCTTGTCCATGTAGTGTCCGGCACCACCGCCAGCCAGGGCACCGATCATGGCGCCGACATAGCGTCCGCTGTCGTGATCAATCTGGTGTCCGATTACTGCACCTGCTACTGCGCCAACCGCTGCACCGGTCTTTGCGCGTTTGTGAGGGTCGTCGGTTGCACAACCAGTTATGCTCAACGAGTAAGCTAAGGCAATAACCGGCAGAATATTTCTGTTCATTTTGTAGTTCCCTGTTCAGATATCCAACTTAATTTCGCTTTATAACTGTATTTTATCAGCCTCAACATGAACAGTTCCTTAACCAAATGGAAGTGTAATAGGGAACAGAGCACGTTTTAGGCTATCGAGAAACAACAGAAGACAGAAAAAGAATCGTGGTCTGTCCCCTATTATTAAAGTACTTGATCTAGATGCTTGCCACTAAAATATGACGAGGTATTTTATTTCAAGTATTCTTACAGCATTATTTAAGGAGCTCGATATGATGCGTATCTTTTCCATCCTGCTACTTGCGCTGTTGCTGCCAGTGACGGGCTTTTCCGGCGAACTCGATACCCAAACCGATAAACTCATCCAGGATCTCGGGCTTCGCGAAAGCCCTCAGCCAGTTCGTGAATCGCCGCTCTGGAAAAAGCCCGAACGTATCGTGGTGCTGTTCAACGGACGTCAGAAGAAAGCCCGCCCCGATGCGATTGACTGGCTAAAGGAAGTGGCCGATGGTGCGGAGCTGATCGAGGCGGAGTCCCTCGACGATGCCGCGTTTCTGCTGGACGGCGCCGATGTGTATATGGGCATCTGCAATGATCTCATTTTCGAAAACAGTGATTCGATACGCTGGATACAGAACTACACTGCCGGTATAGACCGCTGCCTTAAGTCGCCCTTAATCCACGAGCGAAATTTCCTGTTGACCAATATGCAACGCATCTACGGTCCAGGCATCGCTGAACATGTCATCGCCATGACCTACATGCTCTCGCGCAAACTGCACGTATTCCACGATAGGCAACGGGAACAGAAGTGGGACCGAAAGGCGGTCAATCGGGCGTCGATGTGGGAGCTGCAGGGTCGTACCATGCTTGTGGTCGGCCTTGGCGGAACTGGTACCCAGGTAGCAAAGCGTGCCCATGGGCTTGGCATGCGTGTCATCGCGACGCGCAACTCCTCTCGCAAGGGACCGCAGTACGTCGACTATGTCGGATTATCAGACGAACTGCACAAGCTCGCGGCCGAGGCAGATGTGGTGGTCAACAGCACGCCATTGACACCGGCGACGACTGGAATGTTCGACAAAAAATTCTTCGCAGCCATGAAGCCGGGTGCTTATTTTATCAATGTAGGACGCGGCAAGAGTGTGGTGACCGATGATCTCGTCGAAGCGCTAAACTCCGGAAGGATTGGTGGCGCGGGCCTGGATGTACAGGATCCTGAACCGTTGCCACCGGGCCATCCGCTGTGGACAGCAAGCAATGTCATTATTACACCGCATATCAGCTCCAGTTCAACTGAGCAGATGAAACGCTTTTGGCTGCTGGTTCGCGAGAACCTGAGACGTTATGTCAATGGCGAGCACATGCTGAATGTAGTCGACATCAAGCGCGGATACTGAAAATAATAAATAATAGAAAAATAATAGGGGGGACAGACCACGCTTTAGGGTGTAGTGATGCTGGTGACTGTGCCCTTTGTCATCTTCCTGTTATTGATTACCGTGGTTGACCACCTGGTCGCATTGGTGTTGCTGGCGGTATACCTGGAAGATCAAGGGGTCAGAGTACTTGAAAGCTGGCAATCCTAAAAATCAAGTACTCTGACCCCTTGATACAGTCACTCCTTGAAGAAACTAACGTTATAGCTCAGCCACGCCACTTTTTGGCATCGGCTGGTGCGTACGGTTAGGCGCTACCCCTCGAATGAGCTGTCTTTTTCCTGGCATTGAGTCACCCATAGCTTGCCATGAATCATCCTCAAAACGCTCGTATCCATCAAATGAGCATGGAATGCCCTTAGCCGTTTTGAGATCAATTCTATCCATAAGCTGAAAATGCAAGTGCGGTGCTGTTGAGTTGCCTGTATGACCAACCTGCGCAAGCTGTTGCCCAATGGTGATTTCTTCATTTTTTTTGACCAACACAAAACCTGGGCGCAAGTGCGCAAATAGCGCGTAAACATCACTTTCAGCTTGCTTAATAATTATGTAATTGCCAAGCATTGGCACTAACTCTTTGTTTCCTTTTTTCTTATCATGTTCGAATACTAAGGAGTTTTTCACAACTCTTAGGTAGTCAACTAGCGGGTGCATATATTGGCGCTCAGGAAAACCATCATAGGTTTCCATGACCACACCAGAAAATGGAGCATATATTTGTTCGCCATACCCAAGGCATTCGTTTAACGTGATTCCTCTTAGCCAATATTTATGATTTGCAGGAACAAAGAATTTATAACCCTTTTCATTCCACAGAATTCGTAGAAAATCATAGGCGTATGTCTGACCCCACAAGTCTGTGCCATGGCTTGGTATTTTTTCAGCGGGCGTGTTAACTGCAACCCATTCACCATCTAGTGGAAATCTTACAGTTACTATATCCATGTATTTTCCTACGCCTAACATTTTATATAACCGGTGCGATCAAGTGGTCAGAGCACTTGAAAGCCGACCAGCCTATATCATAGAGTAAGAATTAAAGGAGTTGGAGTGATTTAAAATTAAGCACTGCCCTTTATACTTAGCCAAACAAACTAATCTTAAGATCAAGGAGCCAGAGTGCTTGAAGATCAAGGGGTCAGAGTGCTTGAAAGCTGACAATCCTACGAATCAAGTACTCTGACCCCTTGATACATTATTGGTCTTTTGGAGTGCCGCCTAATGATTGCTCAATAAATAATATAGCATTCTTAAGGTCGATGTCTTGACATGTATGGATTTTCAAATGCCTTCTTCGTTTACCTTTTCCTTCTAATAACTCTTGTGGGTCAGAGAAATCAGCGCCATTACTAAACTCAATAGAAATGTGATTTTTGTATGGAAATATACCACCTATAAGACAACCAGATTTGAGGAAGACTAAGCCTCCATATTTTATTTCTTCAGATAATACCTGGCTTGCTTTATTGAATAGCTCTCTAATTAACTCAATAAGCTCTGCTTGTTCAGGAGCGACTGACTGAACATCATTAATAAATTCACTGATTCTCAGTTGCGCAGAAACATCCATAAGTTCTCATTTCCAATTGTTGGTATAACGCCTCAAACTCCACCAAGTCTGAGTGCTTTGACTTGTTATATTTTCTGTACCTGCCTACCAATTTATTATTAACGGCAAATCGGGCCGTAAATCATTAGATAAACCCCTCCTGCCGTTATCCAACGTTACTACCACCAAATGATCACTGCCATGCTCAATTTGAAGCCTATCTGCTGATCGTATCGTATGCAGTGTTTCCGAAATTGCCACTAGCGGAACAAATACCTGAACATGGCTAATCGACTTGAATACACCTTCATCCACCTTTCTATCAATTGGATCAATGAAAGGCACATAAATGCATAATGGCTCTTCAAGAATCTCGGAATTATTTCCGACATGGAACGCACTTGGTGGTTCAAAGTAATTTGGTTGATATTTCCAACCGCCAAAGGGCATATCTAAATCTAAATCATCTTTTCGAGTTAGAATTATTCCAAAAGGTGAAGCGTTAGTTTTTAGAACCCTTTCCGAGAATCTCAGATTTCTAGCGGGGCCGTTGTTAGCCTCCTCATTATCACGCACATACAGTATTTCGAGCATTCCATTAGAAAACTCAAATCGCCGATTTGAGGTGCCTTGGCCCTCATGGTTCCGGCTGAAACTTTCTTTCAATCCCATTGACACTAGAATATCGCCAGCTTCTTTTGGCTTATCTGTAAGTATAAATAAATGGTCTAGTTCTAAGTTCACCACTGAGTTCCTCTACGAAATATAACGACCAAAGCTGTGTGGTGCAAACGAAGCGCAGCGTAGTTTGCGACCGAACGAGCGCCTTGTCAGCCCTTTTCACGTGAGTGGGCTTTCGTTGACTTTGAGCCAACCAATAGACGGATAATGGCAAATAAAAGTAATAAAAAGAATAGACTTGTCAGCCCGCTTTTAACCATAGTAAAGGCACTAGACAAAACAATCTGGGTTTTAGTGATATCAGGATAATTAAGAATCACGAACAAGATTTGGATGTTTTCTAGATAATCAAATATGCCTGCAAAAATAGGGACAAAACATAAATAGAATATTTTTGAGCCCTTGTCATACCTCTTTAAGAAAAGCCAGGCCAACATAAGAAATGACGAAATAGAAAACAGCGCAGGATAAATAAAATCCAGTGGGAGCTGCCTGCTTAGATATTCTTTTCTGCCGTCATTTCCTAAAGCAGATAACAACTCAACAGCATAGTCATATGAGTATCCGCCTGGCAATAAATCAAATATTTTCATTCCAGGCGCATATGACTCGACGCCTGGAATTGTATGAAACAGCATCAAAAAATACACAGCTAATGATGGAATGAAAAATATTAAGACATTTCTGCCACTAGAGAAGCCTACCATTTTATCGATGAATCTATGCATGATTGGGACTGTCTCAGTTTCTTTATTCTGACGGCTAACGCTGAGTTAAGCTGCCAAGCAAGCTGTTTGCGTGGTCCGAGTGTGTGCAAGCTTTATGCACACACGACTTGAACGATTTGTTAAATGATATTTTTTGATTATAGCTCATTACATATTTCCGTAAGTGAATAAGTAAGGACTACGATTGCCAGGGCTGCCATAACAATATATGTTGAAAAAAAGATACGCTGTTGCTTGGTCGCTCCTATTCTAATGCCTTCATGTTTAAAACTTAGAATTTTTACTGCCTCTCGACCAGCAGCGTCTAAATATATTGCACCGCTAAAGAAAGCAAACAATGGCCAAACTGAGATGTTCATCACCATTAAAATGCCAGATAGAGGAAGCCACCCCAATGTCACCAGATCCCAGTAAGCAGTATATTTTTCTGCTCTTTGCAATAAAGGATCTGTTTCTTTTGGGTCCTCTTGCAGGCCTAGTTTTTGCGCAAGAGAAAAATTAACTGATGAAATTATTTGACCAACAAATAAAATGCCTGGAAAGATAACAAGTAACCATCCTATAAATAGTTGCATATTTTCTCCTGATGTGCTCATTTAACGATCAAGCTGTGCGACGCAAACGAAGCGCAGCGTAGTTTGAGTACGAACGAGCGTCTTGCTATGTTTTATAGCCTTTTATACATTACTAAAGCATCAATGTAACCTTTTGACGGATGGTTAAAAGCTTTAGGTAACTTGCCAACTGTTTCAAAACCTGGTTTTGTCCACAACCTTACGGCTCCCTCATTACTTGAGGCGACGAAATTGAACTGAATAGCTTTATATCCAAGTTCCTTTGCTACTTCTTGAGAGTGTTTGCACATAGAAGTAGCTAGACCACGACCTCTGGCTTTAGAAGAAACCATATAACCACAATTACAAACATGGCTGCCGGGTCCTGCTTGATTAGTTTTTATGTAATAAGTGCCTGGAATGTTGTTGTTTTCTTCAGCCACAAAAGTTTTCCTGGGTGCTTTTAACCAAATATGTAATGCTTCTTCTTTTGTGGTGTTTTTAGGGTAAGCATAAGTTTCACCGGCTGATACTATTTCATGAAAGATAGGCCAGATTTTATCAAAGTCATTTTCTGAGGCTTCTCTAATATTCATAATTTTTGACTTGTGAAACTGATGTTACCCACGAATAGTAGACACTGTTAGTTGATTAAATTGCATTTCGTAATCATGTGGACTCACATACCCAATTGCTGAACGCCTTGCTATGTGTTTCCTGATTCTAATTATGTTCAATTTTATGCTCATCATTACGTGATTTTGATAAAAAGACAAAAGGAATTGCCAACGGACCAAAAACACCACCCATAATGCCCCAAAAAACTGCATTAGCGTTCCTGTTTCTTGCTACAAAATGACAGAAAATTGCACTGACAATGAATGTGAATATTAATATTGCAATATACATTTCTTCTCCACAATAACTTTAATCAAGATCAAGGGGTCAGAGTACTTGATTCGTGACCCCTTGATATACTTTATTCTTAGGATTGTCAGCTTTCAAGTACTCTGACCCCTTGATCTTGAGCCTTGATCTTGATTTTCTGATATGCACTTTCATTCTTCCCATTCAGGCAGCACAATGCAGTAATGAACGCGTCTGAGTCTGGTAATACGGTATTAATCTCCTGGCTGGTCTATCCGGCGGTGATGCTGCTGTGCCTGGTTCTTCATGCCTGGATGCTGCAAAGCGGTATTCCTCTACAGGCATCTACTCTTACACCGGTATTCCTCGGTGCTATCCTGGTGACTGCGCTGGAGCGAGTTTTGCCGCACGACCTGAACTGGCAGGGCAAGTGGCAGGACATCCGGCAGGATTTTGTGTTCATGCTTCTGATCCAGGTGGTATTGCCCCGACTCCTTGGGCTGCTCGTGGTGCTTGCAGTCGTTGGTACAGTAAGCGGTATTATTCCACCATCATCACTCTGGCCGCATCACTGGCCGGTGCCACTACAGGCGGTGCTGATGATGCTTGCGGCAGATTTCATGCGTTACTGGTTGCATCGCCTGGCGCATGAGAATGCCTTCCTCTGGCGTTTTCATGCCGTGCATCACTCACCGCAAAAACTCTACTGGCTCAATGTCGGGCGCTTTCATCCAGTGGACAAAGCGTTGCAGTTCCTGCTCGATGCGCTGCCGTTCATGCTGCTAGGTGTCGGGGAGTCAGTAATCGCCCTGTATTTTGTATTCTATGCCGTGAACGGATTTTTTCAGCATTCCAATATACAGATGAAGTTCGGTTTTCTGAATTACATTATCAGCAGTGCAGAGCTGCATCGCTGGCACCATTCGCGTTTAACAGCGGAATCCAATACCAACTACGGCAATAACCTGATCATCTGGGATCTTCTTTTTGGTACCCGCTTTTTACCTGGTGATCGTGAGATCCATGACCTCGGATTAAAAAATCACGACTACCCTATGACATTCAGCGAGCAGATGCTGACACCGCTGACTCCGGCAATTTCTGACCGTAATGTATCGCTATCCAGTTATCGAAACTGCATTGCTAATCTGTTTCTGCATCTGCGCATGCTGTACATCCGCTATCGCTACTGGCAGCCATTGCTTCAGGCTACCCATGCCCCGCGCGAGGTGCAGATGGGCGTGCTTGATGACATTCTCCGGGACAATCAGTCAACGCGTTATGGGTGCGATCATCATTTTAATTCTATCCACAGCTATGCTGATTACGCCCGGCATGTACCCGTGAATGATTACGAGTCATTGCGCCCCTATATCCGTGAGCAGGACGAAAGCGGAACAGCGGCATTGATCAACGAACCTGTGATTATGTTTGCCGTGACAAGTGGGACCACTGCTGATCCCAAGTTGCTTCCGGTGACTGATCGTATGCTGCAGGATTACAGACGCAACCAGGCCATATTCTCCTACCTGCAGCATCTTCACCGGCCCACGGCATTGAAAGGCCGTTACCTGGCGATCGTCAGCGGGGCCATCGAAGGCCATACGAAAAATGGTACACCCTATGGTTCTATCTCCGGGGTGTTGTATCAGAAGGCCCCGGGTATTGCGCAGCTTAAGTACACAACGCCGATGGCCATATTTGAACTGGAAGATTATGCGCTGAAGTATTACTTGATTCTGCGGCTCGCCCTAATGTACCGGAACCTGAGTTATATCGTTTGTGCGAATCCGAGCACCTTGCTGAAACTTGAAGCACTGATCAACGGCGAACTGCAGAGCTTTATTGACGAGATAGCAGCGGGCTCACTGCGCGACATGCCGGGCATGGATGTATTGCCACGGAGCCTGCGGCGTGAACTCGATCAACATATTCGGCCACGACCTGAACGCGCCAGGCAACTTGCTGTGTTGGCTGATAAGCATGCAAAAGTAAGATTGCGCGATGTCTGGCCGGAGCTTGGAATGATCACTACCTGGAAGGGGGGCAGTTGCAGTATTGCGTTAGATGCCCTGCAAAAAAGTATTGCGCCTGAAACGGCACTGGTCGACCTGGGGTATTTATCCAGTGAATTTCGTGGAACCTATACCTTTGACTATGATACGGGTGCCGGCATTCCCGCACTGCAGGATAATTTCTTTGAGTTTGTCAGTGTGATAGACCAGGAGCAGAGCACACCGAGTTTTCTTACTCTTGATGAACTGGAAACGGGCAAGGATTATTTTATTTATGTCACTACCCGTGGCGGTTTATATCGCTACCATATGAATGACATTGTAAGGGTGGAGAGTTTTCTGAATCGCACGCCGTTATTGCGCTTTCTACAGAAAGGGCGAGGTGTCACCAGCATAACCGGTGAAAAAATTTATGAAAACCAGGTTGTCGAGGCAGTCACTGCTGCACTATACAGTGCGGATATAGAGTCACCTTTCTACCTGATGACAGCAGACCGTGAACGTGACGTTTACTGCCTGTACCTTGAAACTGGCAAGCTCAGTTTCTCGGTGCTGGATGACCTGGCTCGGGACATCGATCAGCAGCTATGTCGTATTAATATAGAATACGGCAGCAAACGTGACAGCGGCCGTCTTGCTTCCCTCGAGGTGCGACTAATGAAAGACGGTGCCGGTGATCAGTACCGGGAAAGCTGTATTCGCCAGGGTCAAAAAGAGGGTCAGTTCAAGATCGTAGCCCTGCAGTATCACGACGAACTGCTATTCGATTTTACGGAGTGCCTGCAGTGATATCAGATGGAACGGTAGTCATTGACAACTTGTTGATCCAGGCACTGGATATTCCGTTCAAGCTGTCTTTCAGTCATGCCTCAGCGGACCGCAGCCGGACGCAAAGCGTGCTGGTTACGGCCACATCACGCGAGGGCCTCACGGGTTACGGTGAGTCATGCCCACGGGAGTATGTCACCGGTGAGTCAGTTGATTCGGTTATTGCCTTTTTTCACAAGCACCAGCAGGCGGCAGGCCGGATTTCAGATATAAATTCACTTCATGACTGGGTAATGGCACACCGGAAACTGATCGATGTTGACCCGGCAGCATGGTGTGCTATGGAACTGGCTATCCTTGACCTGTTCGGTAAATACAGTCAGCAAAGCGTGGAAGCCTTGCTATGCAAGCCCCAGCTCAGTGGCGAATTTCAGTACAGCGCCATATTAGGTACGGATGATCCACGGGTGTTTGAAAAACTGTTAGTAATGTATCTCGATATGGGCTTTACGGATTTCAAGATAAAGCTTATGGGCGAATGGAAACGGGACCTGGAAAAAATTGAGCTTCTCAAAATGAATATTGATGAGAGCATGCGTATTCGTTTTGATGCCAATAACTGCTGGGCCGATGCCGATACGGCTTATCGCTATCTGACAGAACTTGATTGCCCATTCTGGGCAGTCGAGGAACCGTTGATAAAGGGTGACTACCAGGCCCTCGGCAAGCTGGCGGCCAGCCTTGAATGTAAAATTATACTGGATGAGAGTTTTCTAAGACTCGAGCAATTGACTGAACTCGAAGAGTCTGCGGAATCATGGCTGATAAATATCAGGGTCTCCAAGATGGGTGGCTTGCTGCGCAGTCTTGAACTGGTGGACGCGATCAGTAGCAGGGGAATTCCGGTGATTGTAGGTGCCCAGGTCGGTGAAACAAGCCTGTTGACCCGGGCTGCAATGACAGTTGCTATCTATGCCGGGGATATGCTCATGGCCCAGGAAGGCGCGTATGGGACTTACCTGCTGGAGCATGATATCTGTGAACCTGTTCTGAAGTTCGGGCGAGGCGGCAGGCTGGATATCGGGGCAGAATCATTGCAGGATCGCTTTGGTCTGGGGCTTAGCGTGATCTCTTAAATAACCGGTCAATAATGGTGGGCGGACCACTTTTGGACTTCAAGATACAGCCGAAGGCAGATAAAAGAATCGTCGTCCGTCTTCTATTTCCTCTTCT
>JASJFV010000102.1:0-3097 GCA_033791885.1 Gammaproteobacteria bacterium
ATGTCATCAACTTCAAGACCACAGCGACGAATACATTTTTCAATATTTTGTGCAGCATTCACCGCACAGGTCACCAAATGTACTTTGGCTTCCAAGCGTACTCCTGACATGCCCAGAGGTTTTTGGATACCCTCCTGGGTGTCGATAACGTATTCCTGTGGAAGGATATGAAGTACTTTCTGATCTGCCGGAATCGCCACTGCCTGAGCGGCATCGATCACCCTCTCCAGATCTGCGGCATACACTTCCCGGTCACGAATAGCGACAATGCCATGGGAATTCAGGCTGCGAATATGATTACCGGCTATACCTGCAGTAACCGAATGAATCTGGCAACCTGCCATTAATTCAGCTTCCTCGACCGCCCGCTGAATTGACTGCACAGTTGATTCGATATTCACAACCACACCTTTCTTCAAACCCCTGGATGGATGAGAACCAATACCGACAATTTCCAAACCGCCCTGGTCATTAATTGCGCCTACAATTGCAACAACCTTTGAGGTGCCTATGTCCAGACCAACGATCATATTCTGTTCAGTCGCGCCACCCATTAGCCAATACTCCCGGGATTCTCTATTACAGCTAATAATTTATTCATGCACTCCGCCATGCCACGGCCAGGCCGTTGCTATACCGCATATCAATGCGTTTTACTGTTTCAAATTTTTCAGACAACACTCTTTGGTAAGCCAGCACAAAACGCTGAACCTTCTCCATAACCTGATCACTTCCTAACACAATCGTCACACCGCTATCTAAAACTGCTGACCAATTACCGCGCTCATCCATTGAGAGGCGAGTTAAAACCAATCCCTGCTGTCTTAATAATTCACCCAGGTCACGATAATCCACCATCATTTCACTGGCTTTATCAACCGGGCCCTGAAGCAAAGGCAAGCCTTTTATAAATACTGTTTCGGTGGCCGCAAAGAATTCACCACGATGATTAATAAACCCTTGCTTATCCCAACGGGCAATCGCTGTTTGCTCTGTCACATGAATAACCAGCTGATCAGGCCACTGGCGCTTGACGCTAACCTGGTAAATCCATGGAACCGCTTCCAGTCGCTGCCGAATACCCTCAAGATCAACCAGCATAAAGCCCTCAGCCAGGAATGGCTCAACTAATTTCGTCAATGGCTCACGCTGCACCTGTCGAAATTCTCCACTGATGGCCACACGATCAACAGAGAGCCCGGTTAACCAATCAACCCCTTGATAAACACCCAGGGAAATCATCGCCAATAAACCCGTCATCACCAAAGGGTAAAGTGAGGGCAGCGCTGGCAGTGTCAGCTTCGGCCGCGAAGGGCCTCGTCGTACCGTGCTGGCACCCGAGCGTTTCCTCTGCTTTTTAAACAACAGTTGCTTTTTCATGATTGCTCAATACTCAATCGAAAAATCTCCAGTACTAACTCGTCAAATTCAACACCCATCGCTTTAGCTGCCATCGGTACCAGACTATGACTGGTCATACCCGGCACAGTATTGACCTCAAGCAATAGGAATTCGCCCTGCTCACTTTGCATAAAATCAACGCGACCCCAGCCCATGCATGACAAGCTGGAAAAAGCCTGCTGTGCTATTTCTTGCAAAGCCCTCTCGTCTTTCTCCGACAAGCCACACGGGCACAGGTAACGAGTTTCATCTGATAAATACTTGGCCTGGTAATCATAAAAACTGTTATCCGTTTCCATGCAGATAGCCGGCAGAGCCTTTTCTCCCAAAATGGCAACGGTAAACTCTGCGCCTGTCACCCACTGCTCGGCAATAACCAGGCTGTCATACTTACTAGCCAGCTGATAGGCAGCTGCAAGCTCTTCGGCATTGTGTACCTTTGTCATCCCAATACTGGAACCTTCCCGGGCAGGCTTAACTATTGCTGTCTCCCAGTTATTCATCAGGCTCTCAAAATCACTACTGCTGTCCAACACTGAAAAATCCGGGGTCGGCAATCCCATCCCCATCCACAGTTGCTTGCAACGCAGCTTGTCCATAGCCAGGGCTGAAGCCATTACACCGCTACCGGTATAAGTTACCCCGATAGTCTCTAGAGCGCCCTGCACTGTCCCATCCTCACCACCTGGACCGTGCAATGCTATAAAACAGTGGGCATAGTTTTCCTGCACTTGTTGTAGCCAATGTTTATCAGCGGTATCGACAGCCACCGCCTCAATACCTTGAGTTTGCAATGCCGTTAACACAGCCATACCACTATCCAGAGAAATCTCACGCTCTGAAGAGTTACCACCGAGTAAAACGGCAACCGGTGAACTGAGCTTTTTCCGCCAATCCACCATTATTGTAACTTCCCTGCGGCCAGTTCAGCAGCAATTGTGCCCACATTACCGGCACCCTGAGTAAGCACTACATCTCCAGGCCGCATAAGATCATGCAACACGGCTGCGACATCATTGACGCCCTCAACAAAAACCGGATCAATCTGCCCACGGTTGCGAATACTCCGGCAAAGACTTCGGCTATCAGCACCGGTAATAACATCTTCACCCGCTGAATAAACCTCTAGCAATAAAAGACCATCTACTGAAGAGAGGACACGAACGAAATCTTCATAAAGATCTTTTGTGCGGCTGTAGCGATGGGGCTGGTAAATCATTAACAGACGACGATCAGGCCAAGCTTGCCTTGCAGCAGAAATAGTCGCCGCTACTTCGGTGGGGTGATGGCCATAGTCATCAACCAACAGCACACTACCACCCTGAATCTGGTACTCACCATGTAATTCAAAACGACGCCCGACGCCCTGGAAATTTTCGATGCCGCTAATAATAGCCTCATCAGAAATACCTTCATCCGATGCCACAGCCACTGCAGCCGTGGCATTTAAGACATTGTGATCTCCTGGCATATTGATCAGCAGATCGATTTCTGAAAACCCCTCGGGGCGACGAACAGTAAACCGTGTCACCAATCCCTGCTTCTCAATTCGGGCAATACAAAAATCAGCATCTTCACTGAAGCCATAGGTCAGAATGGAACGACCCACAGCTGGCAAAAGTTCACGAACAACATCGTCATCAATACACATCACAGCCATGCCATAAAAAGGCAAGTTGTGCAGGAATTCGATAAA
>JASJFV010000103.1:0-5890 GCA_033791885.1 Gammaproteobacteria bacterium
GGCAGTTTTGGGGCAGATGGGGCAGTTTTGGGGCAGTTTTTAGCTAGAAGCCCTTAGATGGCATTGTATGGCATTAGTCCGTACTGCCACAAGCATCATTTGGTGGAATATTGAGATGAAGTCAGGTTATATAAGGCTTTAAAGCAATAAAAAAGCCGCAGAACGAGTGTTCATGCGGCTTGAATTTGGTGGGCCGTGAAGGATTCGAACCTTCGACCCGCTGATTAAGAGTCAGCTGCTCTGCCAACTGAGCTAACGGCCCGAGTTACTTTGTAGTACACAATAAAAAATGGGGTGAACGATGGGGCTCGAACCCACGACCACCGGAATCACAATCCGGGGCTCTACCAACTGAGCTACGCTCACCATTAACTTTTCAGGCACCAAATAAAATGGTGCGCCCGAGAGGACTCGAACCTCTAACCTACGGCTTAGCTTACCACTACAGTTTTCACTGCTTGAAAATCTATCAGAATTACAGTTCTGAACAAATTCCAATTTGTGGTCTGGACTATATCTTCACCATCTCAGGTGGGACACGTATAGTCTCTACGGATCCCGGCGTTTCCTTTCCCTGCTCTACCCGCGCCAGGCGCTCATTCGATCAGGTATGGCCAAACAGCCACCGGTTTCCTCGGTATTGCCGACGTATATATGACCTAAACGATCAAATAACGCTGCGGTTTCACCGATACAGTGTCCTCCACTTCGCCCGTTCTGTTTCCGGACGAAGGCTCCTACACAACGATCCTGAATAATACACCAGGTGTCAGCTGAAGGCCGTTGCTCTATCCGGTTGAGCTACGGGCGCCACGAAGGCTAATTATAGGTCTAACCGGGATTTCAGTCACCTGAAAACCTGGCAGCCCTGATAAAAAATGGTCGGGGTAGAGAGATTCGAACTCCCGACATCCTGCTCCCAAAGCAGGCGCGCTACCAGACTGCGCTATACCCCGTTTCTATCCTGTCGGCTAGCCGGCAGGACGGACGCGAGACTATACTTTTTGTGTTGCCTCAGGTCAATGCGAAAAATGACCAAAAACGCACTTGAAATTACGCTCACTGACGGCATATATCTCCTTATTTAGCTAATTTGATGCCACTAGAGGAAAAATACATGGCCAAGACGAAAGCCAAGCCGGAAACACATAGTTTTCAGACTGAGGTGCAACAGCTGCTGCACCTGATGATTCATTCACTGTATTCGCACAAGGAAATCTTTCTGCGCGAGCTGATTGCCAACTCCTCAGATGCCTGCGACAAGCTGCGTTTTGCGAGCGTACAGGACGCATCTCTAATGGAAGACGGTGAAGAACTCGGTATTACCATTGATATCGATAAAGACGCGCGTACTCTGTCCATTACCGATAACGGCATCGGTATGAGTTATGATGAAGTGATCGAGAACCTGGGCACTATTGCCAGTTCCGGCACGAAGAAATTTGTCGAGTCACTGAGCGGTGATGAGGCAAAAGATGCCAGCATGATTGGCCAGTTCGGTGTCGGCTTCTACTCTGTCTTCATGGTAGCAGACAAGGTAACGGTAGAATCCCGCCGTGCCGGTGAGCCTGCAGATGCGGCCATCCGATGGACTTCAGACGGAGAAGGCGAATACGAACTTGAGTCTATTACACGTGAGCAGCGCGGCACCAGTATCACTCTGCATTTGCGCGAAGACGAAGAGGAATTTGTCGAAAATTATCGACTGCGCAGCATCATCGAGAAATATTCCGACCACATCACCCTGCCCATCCGCATGAAAATGGATGAGGAAAAGGATGAGCTGGAGCAGATCAACCGGGGTGCGGCCCTGTGGGCACGCGGAAAAAGTGACATCTCCGAAGAAGAATACAATAACTTCTATACGACGATTTCCTATGACCCGGTGCCACCGATGTCGATTTTGCATAACCAGGTTGAGGGAAAACTGGAATACACTTCACTGCTGTATATCCCGTCAAAAGCCCCGTACGACATATGGGACCGTGAACATCGCAAAGGTCTGAAACTGTATGTTCGTCGCATCTTTATTATGGACGATGCAGAACACCTGATGCCTCCTTACCTGCGATTCGTCAAGGGCCTGGTCGATTCAGCAGATCTGCCGCTGAATGTTTCGCGTGAATTCCTGCAGAAAAACAAAGCGATCGACACCATTCGCGCTTCACTGGTGAAGAAGGTTCTGACTTCACTGAAGAAAACGGCCGACAAGGAACCAGAAAAATACGCCGACTTCTGGAAGGAATTTGGCAAAGTCATCAAGGAAGGTGTTGTTGATGACCATGAGAATAAGGAAAAGGTCGCAGAACTGCTGCGATTTGCCAGCACCCATAACGATGATGACAATCAGAATGTGTCACTGGATGACTACATCTCGCGTATGAAAGAGGGCCAGAATGACATTTTCTATGTCACCGCTGATAGCTGGAAGGCAGCAGCAACCTCGCCTCACCTGGAAATTTTCCGCAAGAAAGATATTGAAGTACTGCTGTTGAGTGACCCGATTGATGAGTGGGTGGTTAACCATCTCATCGACTACAAGGAAAAAGCCCTGAAGTCTGTTGCCAAAGGCGGTCTGGAACTGGATGACAGCGATAACAAGGAAGCTAAAAAAGAGAAAGAGGAAACCGAGAAGAAACTCAAAAGCCTTACCGATGGTATCGCTGAAGCTCTCGGAGACCGTGTCAAGGAAGTTCGCATCAGCACCCGTCTGACCAACTCACCATCCTGCCTGGTTGCGGATGAGAACGACATTGGTGCAAACATGGAGCGTCTCATGAAAAGCATGGGTCAGGATATTCCAGGCACCGCGCCGATCATGGAAATTAATCCAGAACATGACTTGATTGGCTACATGGATAAGCACAAGGACGAACTGGAAGACTGGTCGCAGATCCTTTATGACCAGGCCCTGCTAAGTGAAGGTGGTAAGCTGGAAGCACCGGCAGACTATGTTCAACGGATCAATAAGCTCCTGGCCAGTAAATTAGCAGGCTAACAAATCGGCGGAAAGGCGAAAGAGGAAAGGCAAAAGAAACATTGTTTTCTAAACCTTTCCTCTGAGCTCTTTTTGAATCCCTCTCGGATCTGTATCTGTAATAACGACACCGCAAGAAAACTTACGTTCTTGCGAAAATTCTGCGATGAATCAATCTCATCGTGAATTGAATATAAACAATAGAGATTGCAGCGCTTCGCTCGCGATGACGGCTTCTTTTAACTTCCAATTAGAAAAACGACTTCTACAAGAGTTCCTCATTCCATACCAGGCAAAGCACAAATTCGGAAATCAGGTAAAAAAAATAACTGGCTGATTAGATTCCGGCATTCGATGGAATGATTTCTGGATTAATCACTAGACATTCATTAACCTTTAGCCTTTACTCTTTTACCTTTAACCAAGGTTGAACCATGCTTAAAAGACTTTTCCTTTCTCTCTGCCTGCTTGCTATCACCCTGCCCGGCTTTGCCAAACCTGACAATCTTGCCGACAAGCAAATTCTTCGCCGTGGTAATGGATCCGAAGTTCAGACTCTCGACCCACATAAAGCAGAAGGTGTCCCGGCATCAAACATATTACGTGATCTTTATGAGGGGCTGACGATAGAAAGCCCGGACGGAAAAGTCATTCCCGGTGCCGCTGAATCCTGGGAAATCAGTGATGACGGCAAGGTCTATACTTTCCATCTCCGCAAGAATGCCCGATGGTCAAATGGCGACCCGGTAACAGCAGGAGATTTCGTGTATGGACTGCGGCGTTCAATAGACCCTGCTACCGGATCACAGTATTCACAGATACTTGCCCCGATACTAAATGCTACAGACATCATCGCCGGGACAAAACCGCTGGAGAGCATGGGAGTCGAAGCAGTTGATGATAAGACACTAAAGATCACCCTTGGGGCCTCTACACCCTACTTACTTGGACTGCTCAACCATTCAACTACCTACCCGGTTCATAAGGGCAGTGTTGATAAGCACGGCACACAGTTCTCTCGTCCCGGAAAATTAATCAGTAATGGCGCCTACGTACTGAAAGACTGGAAGGTGCAGTCACAAGTCACCGTGGAACGTAACCCGATGTACTGGGATAACGATAAAACCATTATCGAACAGGTTATTTACCTGCCTATTGAGGAAGCCTCTGCCGAGCTAAAACGCTACCGTGCTGGTGAACTCGATATCACCGGGGGAATACCTGCGAACCAGTATGCCTGGATCATGAAGAACCTTCCAGGTGAACTGCATGTCGCGCCGACACTGGGTACCTACTATTACGGCTTTAACCTTACCCGAGCTCCGTTCAAAGATAACCTGAAGCTGCGCCAGGCCCTTTCGATGGCCGTTGACCGCGAGATTCTAACCGAGAAGATCACCAAAGCCGGCGAGATACCTGCCTTTGGCTGGGTGCCTCCGGGTGTCAATAATTACGACAGTCAAAGCCTCGACTTTGCCGGCATGCCAAAAGAAGAGCGGATAAAAAAAGCGCAGCAGCTATATCAGGAGGCTGGTTATAGTAAAGGTAATCAGCTAACGCTGGAAATTCGTTACAACACCAGTGAAAACCATAAAATAATTGCTATTGCGATCTCTGCCATGTGGAAGAAAAACCTCGGCATCAGAACCAGGCTGATCAATGAGGAATGGAAAGTCTTCCTTGAAAATCGCAAGCAGAAGAAACTGACGCAGGCTTTTCGTGGTGGCTGGATCGGTGATTATAACGATGCATTTACCTTTGCCGAATTGATGCAGAGTGATCATGGTATTAATGATTCTGGCTATGACAACCCGGAGTATGACAAGCTGCTACAACTGGCAGCCAATGAAAGTGACCTGGAAAAACGTAAAGGGATAATGGAAGCAGCCGAGCGCATGCTGTTAGAGGACCATGCCATCATGCCACTCTATTTCTATGTCACCAAGCACCTGATCAAACCCTATGTAAAAGGTTATCAGCCAAATATTCTTGATCATACCTACAGTAAAAATTTGTGGATTACTAAGCATTAGCTTTAGATTTTATATTGTGTGCTGGCGCACTCTTGCTGAGCGGATTTCTTTTTAAACTGTTATTAACTTTTTGCTCAATGTTTCGCCCTTAAAAGGCAATGCGGGCAATATGGGCAATCGAGATTTACACAGCAGAGTTGAGACTGTTGATATTTCCGGCGAAGGAAGACACCACCTATAGCTAGTGTGGTATTTGTGTAATTGGCGCAGGCAGTAAACTCTCCGCTAAAGCCGGGTGCGCGTTACTGTGTGTTCAACAAATCGACGTAACTTTATTCTATGAAGCCTTTATTCAAGTTATTGTCACGTTTTGTCCTGCATTGGATCTTGGAATAAGTCCAGCTTTTTGCCATACCACGTAGTGAAAATGTGGGGTATTCTGTGTCGCCGCTTTGATTAAATTCGAACTTGATGTTAATGCCATCCAGCATGGATTTGAAAAGGTCCATGTCCCCTGAATTGGATATGAGCGAAGCATTAATTGCGTTAAAGGTGGCGGTTTTTACAGGGTGGCTGTCTACCTGATATCGCACATTGTAAGTTTGACCTTTGTTGAATCCTTTTCTAAAGTCAGTGACAATAATATCTGAATATTCGTCATTATCAGAGCACCTGAACCCAATAGTGTATTCACGTGTATTTGTAGCTGAAGTTTTTGCGAATGTGACCTCCTTACCTGGATAGGCTGCCCAATCTTTGAATATTCGGGAGTCGTATTTGAATACCAGGGAATCGTTAACATCATTTGCATATGCCGACATGGACACAGTCATTGCTGTTGTACTCACTATTATTGCTACCACGGCGACGGCATATTTCATCTATTCTTCTCCTTTCTTGAATGTCAGCCACTAGTATGCGGGTTGTAAGAAGAATATAT
>JASJFV010000104.1:0-2717 GCA_033791885.1 Gammaproteobacteria bacterium
TCATTAACCACTCAACCCGTATTTATCAATCATCTTCGATAAATACAAAAAAGCACTAAGAGAACAACCTTCTCCGTTCGGTAGCTTCGCTTAAAAACAGAGTTTTTCAACAGTATCGGCCGGATCTTCTCCTTCGGGGTAATGAGTTGACAGGGCATTGTCGACCCAAAAGAGACTGTTAACAATTTCTAATATTAGCCGTTGTTAAAGTTCTACAGTCTACCCTTAAGCGACTTACAATCAGGTGTCACAAAAAGTTACACTTCTTAATTTAAGTCTAAATAATACGTTAGATGCTTATATGTTAGCTTTAAACGCATCAGTACCCTGTATTCTTTTCAATAAATTCATTAGCTTATGTATATTCCACGATGTTTTTCTTTACATGTTAAAAAAGAAGCAAATACTACTATTATGTCAACGTGATGATAACGCTCACTTTAATCAATATGGCGTAATTCTTGCCTTGTAGTATTACTAAGTAACAATGTTTCGTCGCAATGACGAGTAAATAACTAAATAAATAGAGGAAGGGAAAAATGGCTATTAAATTAATTTCGGGTATTGCGCACGCCTGCCTGCTTATACTGCTTACATCTACAACAGCCAATGCTGCGACAGTTTACAATGTTGACCGAACTATCGGTAACGGCACAGTAACTGGGTTTATCGAAACGGATGGAACGATCGGTGTACTAGCTAGCGCAAATATTACAGACTGGGTGCTCACGCTGACTGCACCGAACCTGATAGGAGGCTCCCCCGACATAATCGACTTTGCCACCAATAGTGCATCAGTTGTAGTGGGGTCAGCCTTGTCAGCGAGCAGCACAGCGCTTACGTTCGATTTCACCATCGCAGGTGTTCAAAATGCTTTATTCCTAATAGGGAGCAGTGGCAATTTCTATTGTATACAGGCAGTAGATCGTTATTGCGACCCGACCGGATCCGGGGAATATATAGGACGGGACGCGACCACTAACCGCTGGACAGAGTTCGCCAGCCAAAATCAAATAATAGACATCGCTGTAGCAGCTGTACCGGTGCCCGCTGCCGTTTGGTTGTTCGGCTCCGGCCTGCTGGGTTTGGTCGGAATCGCCAGAAGAAAAACTCACGCTTAGTATTGGTTAAACATTATGCAAGTTAGCCCCGCCACTGAGCGGGATTTTCTTTGCCTGACAGTCTGTACATGGCCGGATTTACTCTGTTGACACTCACACCTGACGGTCTGTTATCTCTGTCTTTTTAGACTGGTTGAATACAACGTTCATCATCGTGTTTAGGTGAATTAACCCACGGGCTTATTGGGTAATACTTCAAAGAACTGGAGGGTGCTGAGTTGAGGTGCCCCATAATTTCATCCTTTTCTATAATTCTCTGGTCAAGCCATAAGTCATAGTGAGCCGGGGCAATAATCACTGGCATACGTTCATGTAATGGTTTCATTACCTCATTAGCTGGCATAACGATTATGCTACAGCTATCCAAAATTTGCCCTTCATCTTCCCATCTATCCCATATCCCTGCAAAAGCAAATACACCACCCTTACGCATACGGATATAGTGCGGTATCTTATGGCCGTTAATTATTTTCCACTCGTAGAATCCATCAGCAGGTATTAAGCATCGTTTACTCTTGAACGGTGTGCGGTAGGTAGGTTTCTCAGCAACAGTCTCTATCCTGGCATTAATCGTTGAATACTTGGTTTTTGACTCTTTTGACCAGTGAGGAACAAGGCCCCATTTTGCTAAAGCCAGCTCATGTCCTTCTCCTGTGTCACGGACGATAGGTATATGCTGGGAAGGTGCGATGTTATAGCGTGGATTTAAGCTAAGTTGTTCACCAATTGGAAGATGAAATGCTTTCCTGATTTGGGATTCTGGTGTTTGTAGAGTAAAGCGTCCGCACATAGGGGAATACTACATTGATATAACACCAGATCAATTCCTTTTTTTTTATGGACTGATGGTCCGAAAGTGGCCGCATCTCCGCGTTCCAGTTACAGAGTTGACAGGGATTTATGGAGCTGTAAAGCAGACACACACAACCCGACAAGATGGAATGGCTGAGGTGAACGGATGGTTTGCCTGTCCCAAAAAAATCCACATTTTCCGTGAGTCGCCCAGTCCCGCAGTCTCTGAGCGCGTGAGCACCGGCATGGGTGTCGCATCCTGCGGCCGAAAAATTCCCGGAGTCGGCCACTCTGGGGCACCTCTGGATGCGGTGGGGCGGGGGTGGTGAAGTCCTGGCAGTGATAGAAAATTATGACCGTCTATTGGCGATCTTAACCTCGCCGTTCTTCACTTTAGCCCATAAAACTTCCCTGCCTTCTTTTCCAGCATACAACTGCACCAGATATGCAAAAGTGCCGGGATTCTGCTTTGTAAAGTCAGTTAACCACTTGGTGTCGTAATCATCGAACCAATTCGGTTTCCTGCCTTTACGCTTAAATTTCCACTCAAGAATCACCCAGGGCGCATTGACGATGTTGTAGTCAGTATCCCAGGCGGTCATTAGAGGTTCTTTCCATATCACCAGATCTTTTCCTACTGCTGGAATGCAAGAACGGGGTCTGCAAGAACGGGGTCAAGTCTTGCAATCAAGCATCTACAGGTTATGATGTGAAGTAATGGAGTGTTTGAAAGAGGGCTTAAGGAATGAGCAGACCGCTGAGATTAGAATTAGCTGGTGGGTTTTACCACATTACTTCCCGAGG
>JASJFV010000105.1:0-9217 GCA_033791885.1 Gammaproteobacteria bacterium
ATTTAGAGTACGTCATGAGAATAAAACCAGGCAGTATCATTTCTGCTGTCCTGCTACTGCTATGTATATCTGCCACTGCCCCTGCAGATGAAGATGCCAGGCAATTAGTCAATCTGCCTGGCATGATGCAGCAGCACATGATGTCAAATATGCGGGATCACCTGGTGGCACTGGATGAAATACTCGTCAACATGGCAAATGGTGAACTGGATAAAGCGGCAGATATAGCTGAGCATCGAATTGGCATCAGCTCGCTAGAGTCACATGGAGCAAGCCACATGGCCAAATATATGCCCGAGGGCATGCAGCAGGCCGGTACCCGTATGCACAGGGCAGCCAGTGATTTTGCACTAAAGGCGGGGGAAGGTGATGTGAGATCGGTATACAGCGCCTTACCAGGTATCACGTCTGCTTGTGTTGCCTGCCATTCAGCTTATCGCATCCGGTGAAAATTCAATTGCATCATTAAGCTGTACATTGAATATTTTTTCGTTCGTTGCATGGACTTCAAATACAGACTGCTTTTGAATCTAGCTTAATGTGACGAGCTTATACAACAGACACGATTCCTAACAGGAGATTAAAAAGTGAATATTTCTGAATCTTTACAACGACTTAACGGCCTGCTGCCATTAAAAGCGCGCCAGGATGGACTGGAGCCGGCCTTAAAAGAGTTGCACCGCAATATACTGCGTAGTTTTGCGGCAATTGGCAGGCCGCTTTCAAGGGCACAGATAGCCGAACAGGTTGGTGCTGACGGGGTCGATGATGCACTCATGCAGCTAGCCGAAAATGACCTGGTGGTATTGTCAGACGACAAACAGAAAGTCACCGGAGCTTATCCTTTTACGGTCGAAGAGCGAAAACATCGTGTCAATGTTAATGGCCAGGATGTCTATGCCATGTGCGCGCTTGATGCACTGTCAGTTGCACCAATGTGCCAGGCTTCTACGCGTATCCTGTCGCAATGCCACGTCACAGACACGCCGGTAGAGATCCAGATGAATGCAGCTAAGGTACTGTTAGCTCAACCTGAAGACGTGCATGTGGGTATCCGCTGGCAGTCGACTTCGGGCTGTGCTGCGAAGAACCTGTGCATGGAAATGGTTTATCTGAAGGATGCGGCAACGGCCCAGGCCTGGCAACAGCAGGATAGTGAAAATATAAGCATCTATGCTCTTGATGAAGCAGTGGATTTCGGCGCAGCCTTTTTCAATCCGCTATTGGCAGCATAATAGTATCCTGCATATCTGTAGCTGTTTATCAATTAGTACTTGACCCGGCGTTGGTGAAGCACTAATTTTTGATTTCTGAATATTAAATAACAACAATGGAATGAAGGAGAGTAGGAATGATGAATAAAATTGTAACAGCAGTGATGTTTCTGTGTTTTTCGCTACCCGCTGCAGCTGGAGTGCAGGGTAAAGTCGTAGAGTACAAGGCAGGTGATACCGTGCTCAAAGGATATATGGCCTGGGACGATGCCAATACGCAACCGCATCCAGGCGTCCTCGTCGTGCATGAATGGTGGGGGCACAATGATTACTCTCGCCAGCGTGCGGAAAAGCTTGCAGAGCTAGGCTATACCGCACTGGCACTGGATATGTATGGCGATGGCAAGCAGGCCAGTCATCCGGATGATGCGAAGAAATTTGCCGGTGCAGTGCGCCAGAATATGGATGTTGCGGAAGCGCGTTTCAATGCAGCACTGGACCTGCTGAAGCAGCAGCCAAATGTTGACAGCACACATCTTGCCGCGATTGGTTACTGTTTTGGCGGCGGTGTGGTGCTGGGAATGGCGCGTCGTGGTCTGGATATCGATGCTGTTGCCAGCTTCCATGGCAGCCTGGGCACACAGTCACCTGCGCAACCGGGGTCAATCAAAACCCGCATAGCCGTATTCAATGGCGCTGATGACCCGATGTCGAAGCCAGAGCAGGTCACAGCATTCAAACAGGAAATGGACAAGGCAGGTGCCGATTACATGCTGGTCGATTATCCCGGCACCATGCATGCTTTTACCAATCCAGAAGCTGATGAGCTTGGGGCTAAATTTGGCCTGCCGCTAAAATACAACGCTGAAGCGGACAAGGACTCCTGGGCACAGATGCAGGTATTTCTTAAAGATTCATTTAAATAATCAATGAAATTACCCGGTTGTCTGAACTGTAACAGGTGGGTGACCGGGTAGCTTTTCCCAGTACTTTTCTTACCAGATCATCTGTTAACATCAGTATAGAGTGCCTTTAATAAAAGAATTTGAGACAAGGTTACAGAGAAAATATTGCGCAACTACAACGATCAGGAAAAATATTGAGTACAATACACGGAAACCTGTTTTACTAGAGCATCAGGGCCTCGGTCTATAACGACTTAACTATGCCATTTTCATCCCACCCATTGCTCGTGTTTTCTGATCTCGATGGCTGCCTGCTTGATCACTTCAGCTACAGTTATCAAGCCGCACGTCCGGCACTCAATAAACTGAAGGCATCAGCAATCCCGCTGATTTTAACTTCCAGCAAAACCCTGGCAGAGATTGCGGAACTCTCCGCTGAACTTGAACTGACATCACCCTTCATCGTTGAAAACGGGGCAGGGGTAGTTATACCCGCAGATTATTTTTCAACTCCGGATGCGGGCCAGCTTCGACATAATGATTACTTGTTCAAGTCTTTTGGTGCCGAGCACGTGGAAATTGTAAAAAAACTGCATGCTATCAGGCATGAATATGGCTTCAGGTTCAGCGGCTTCTCAGATATGTCATCGACTGAGCTTGCCGACCTGACTGGCCTGTCATTATCTCGAGCCGGCAAGGCAAAGCAGCGTTTGTTTACCGAACCTGTTTTATGGCAGGACGGTGATGACAATTGGCTGATTTTTGCAAATCTGTTGAAAGCAGTTGGTTTGCGTCATATTAGAGGGGGCAGATTTATTCATATCTCCGGCGGTGGCGATAAAGGAATAGCGCTCGATTGGCTTCGCCAGTGCTACGATAAAGAAACCGGTTCTTCTTCGCAAGTTATGGCTTTAGGCGACAGCGAAAATGACATTGGCATGTTATTAAAAGCAGACTATCCAGTTGTGGTGAGGTCTCCAGTGCATGAGCCGCCAGTTATCACAGGAAAGGCTGATGTCATTGTTACAGAAAAAACAGGTCCGGCAGGATGGAATGACGCCGTGCTAGACAGACTCCGACTTTTTGAGCATACGGGACAGCAAGATGAGTGATTTTTTTCAGAATGGCAACATAACAACACTGCACAATCTTTCACGACGTTCGGTTGAAGAACTTGAAGCTGAATTAACGGTCTTTTCCAGCAAAAGACCGTTATCTCTTGTGCTGCCCAGTCTGTATTCGGAGCTATCCGGACCTGCTCTGCCCAACATCGTTAAAGAGCTCACAAAAGTTCCTTATCTGAGTGAAATCGTAATCGGTCTTGATCGTGCAAACAGGGAAGAATATCAGCATGCCCTGAGCTTTCTGTCTGATTTGCCGCAGCGCCACCGTGTGTTGTGGAATGATGGGCCAAGATTGCAGAAGATTGATGAAGAACTGAAATCCCATGGGCTTTCGCCGCAGGAATTAGGCAAGGGAAGAAATGTATGGTATTGCCTCGGCTATGTGCTTGCCTCAGGTCGCACGGAGTCTGTCGGCCTGCATGATTGCGACATCATTACCTATAACAGAGAGCTGCTCGCTCGGCTGATGTACCCTGTGGCAAATCCCGGTTTTAATTATGAGTTTTGCAAAGGTTACTACTCTCGCTGGTCTGAAGGGAAAATCAATGGTCGTGTCTGTCGCCTGCTAGTCACACCGCTGATCAGGACATTGAAACGAGTATGCGGGCCGCTTGATTATCTCGAATACATGGACAGTTTCAGGTATCCATTAGCCGGTGAGTTTTCGTTTCGCGTTGATGTCATTAATGATATGCGAATTCCCAGTGACTGGGGTCTGGAAATCGGCGTACTATCTGAGATGTATCGAAATTATTCAACCAATCACCTGTGCCAGGTAGATATCGCAGATGCCTATGATCATAAGCATCAGGATGTCTCTCATGAGAATGCAGATCAGGGCCTGTCAAAAATGTCGGTTGATATTTCCAAGGCATTATTTCGTAAACTGGCAACCAACGGGGTTGTTTTCTCGAAGGGCACTTTCCGCACAATCAAGGCAAGCTATTATCGTATTGCCCTTGATTTTATCGATGCGTATCGCAGCGATTCATTAATCAACGGTCTTGATCTGGATATCCATGAAGAGGAAAGATCTGTCGAGCTTTTCGCAAATAACATTATGCAGGCCGGTAAATATTTTCTTGATAACCCGATGGAAACACCATTCATACCAAGCTGGAACCGTGTAGTCAGTGCAATCCCCGATATACTGCCCCGCTTGCACGATGCGGTAGAGCTCGATAACAAAGAATTTACTGAATGAATAGTATTACTGAAAGCTCAGCATGTGCTGATCTTTACCATCGTGTGAAAGAGCACGTAAGTGTTATCTACCCGGATGCTGATGCAGACCGGCTGGTGAAGCAGCTGGTCTCTGCTATGAAACTGGATATGAATTGCCAGCAACCTGTTCCCTTTTCTAATTTGTGGAATGAGAAAGATGTCATTGTTATTACGTATGGTGACTCACTGAATCGTAAAAATGAACGACCACTGGTTACGCTGGGGTCTTTTCTTGACAGCCAGCTGAAAGATACTGTTAGTGGCATCCATATTCTGCCATTCTTTCCTTATAGTTCTGATGAAGGCTTCTCAGTTATAGATTACCTGGCCGTAAATGACACCATTGGAACATGGCGGGATATTTCTGAGATTGCTTCGCGCTATCGCCTGATGTCGGACCTGGTGATTAATCATTGCTCAAGTAAAAGCCACTGGTTTGAGAATTACCAGCGAGGGCTGATGCCTGGAAAAGCATACTTCATGGAAGGTGATCCGCAGGCAGATCTTGCAGAGGTTGTGCGGCCGCGTACCAGCCCACTGTTAAGAAAGACTGAAACCAGCGACGGTACGCGTTATGTCTGGTGTACATTCAGCCATGACCAGGTTGACCTGAATTTCCAGAACACTGAAGTGCTGCTTGAATTTGTTCGAATCATCCGCTTTTACATTGAACATGGCGTTAATATTTTTCGCCTCGACGCGATTGCTTTTTTATGGAAAGAGCCTGGCACCCGCTGTATTAATCTACCGCAAACGCATGAACTCATTCGCCTGCTGCGTACGCTGATAGAATATCGCGATCCTACGGCAGTCATCATTACTGAAACGAATATTCCAAATCATGAGAACCTGACATATTTTGGTAATGCCAATGAGGCCCATTCAATTTATAATTTTTCTTTGCCGCCTCTATTGCTAAATGCCATGGTGACGGGAAATTGTACACATTTAAAGACATGGATGATGAGTATGCCGCCGGCACGGAACGGTACGACTTATCTCAATTTTATTGCTTCACATGATGGAATTGGTTTACGCCCGGCAGAAGGATTGCTGACCTGCGATGAGACTGAAGACCTGGTCACGACCATGGAACAGTTTGGCGGCAGGATATCATGGCGTACATCAGCCGATGGTCGCGAGCAGCCTTACGAGATAAACATCAGTTTATTTGATGCGATGCAGGGTACGGTAGTCAGCGGGCCAGATCAGTGGCAGCTTGAGAGGTTCCTCTGTGCACACGCGATCATGCTTGCACTGGAGGGCATTCCTGCCTTTTATATTCATAGTCTGTTTGGTACACAGAATGATATATCATTGCTGTCCGAGACAGGCCAGAACCGTGCTATCAACCGACATAAATGGGATGCGGATAAGTTGCTTGAAATGTTGGGTGATCCAGCTTCGCATCATGCAAAAGTCTTCCAGGGATTACAAAAGCTGATCAATATACGTACCCGGCAGCCTGCTTTCCACCCTAATGCCACCCAGTTTACTTTGCAGCTTGGGGAACAAGTATTTGCTTTCTGGCGACAAAGCATGGATCGAGTACAAAGTATTTTTGCTCTGCATAACGTTACTGATAAAACCCAGACAATTGCCTTATCAGATCTTAACCTGATCGACATGGATGAGTGGGTAGAACTGATTACCTGTTCACCCATAAAGGATCTGAGAGGGAAAATTGAGCTTGCGCCATACGGTGTTCTTTGGATATCCAATAAGGAATGCGCCGAAAGATAATTTCATCATATGATCATGCATGATTATTTTTAATAACACGAACATCATCCTGCAATCCTGAAAATTAAACTGCAGAGAAATAACAGGCTTCGTCACCGGTCTTTATCCACTGATTCAGTGCATGCATGTACAGCTTACGCACCAATATATGGCGTAAATGATTGGCTTGCGGCAGCAATTACCTGTTTTATTGGGATTTTCCATCTGGCATGCTTTCTGCATCATCCAGTGTATCTATAGATACGCGCGTTTCCGGTAGCAGTGCCAGCAGGCGCTGTGCTGAGTACTTCGATAACAAAGGAAACTATGATGGACAGGCTGGCAAAATCGATACGCAAGCAGCGTGATTATATTGAATACATACTGCTCGACCCGCTAAGTCTGATTGCAGACATTTGTGCGGAGAACTGGAATGATAGAAGTAAACTTGATATCGAGTTAAAGCATTATCTTGATACAAATACCGGGCATCGTTGCCGAATGTTGTATGCAATTGATATGAATGGCCTGCAACATAGCGGAAATATCTCAGATGCTGTTTTTGATGAGACTAGAATTGGCCAGGATTTATCAAACCGTCCTTATCTGCATTTTATAGAAAAAAGTGACCATACACATTTTGTACTGAGTGACGTTTACGTTGATAAGCGAACACGGAAACCCTGTATCACTGCGTTGCACAGTATTAAAATGAATAATTTTAGACTCGGTTATATTGCAGCAGATTTCGATTTGAAAGATTTGCCGCTCAGAAACGTGGATGAAACCGGGGTTCAGGAGTGGCGGCAGATAAAGGGTGACCCTTCGATCCGCAGCACTCTGTTCCAGCAAACGCGCAGCCGTAGTGCGATGGATGAACATATCGACGAAGTGCTTGATGTTATCGAATCCCTGATGACCGAGCAGGGTATCTACCATGCCAAGCTACATTTCTCCAGTTCACGGGCGACGCTTTGGCCGTTTAATGATCCCTATCGTTATCGTTTGCATGTGCTGGATGAAATCACAAATCCGAAGGTATGCCTGGTCTATGCCAAAACACCATATCCTGACGACGCTTCTATTCCTGCGGCGACAGTAGCCAGGGTGTTAAGAGTGTTTAAATTATTACGCGAAGCAGATGAAACTATTTATCTGCGCGCAGCTTCATTGAATATCATGAATGGTCTTGTTGGTCTTAACTTCTCCTGTGATGGCTCGCACTATATGTCAGCTGAAGAATTCATGGCTAAAGATCTGGCTTTCTGGTTTGAATAACCTCAGATCATTTCAATAATTATCGGCGGAATTGAAATTATATTAGAACTATCCAAACAGAATGCTCGCAGCGAATTCAGTTGAACGGGACTTACTCGGCAGGGTGTGTTAATTATGGTCTAAATTCAGGATCATTATAGTAGTAATATTGCATTCGCAAACACCCAACTATTAATGGATTGGAACAGTCCAATGGAAAAGCAAATCAAGCTGTCGTATTTCTCTGACGTATTATGTTTCTGGGCCTATGCTGCGCAGGTTCGTCTTGATGAATTACAGAATAAATTTGCGACAAAAGTTGAGATTGAACATCATTTTATTTCAGTGTTTGGGAATACCGCTCAGCGCATAGGTAGTGGATGGAAAGATCGAGGTGGCTACGGCGGATTTGCACAGCATGTCCTTGATGCGGCAACCACCTTTCCACAGCTTCATGTTAATCCCGGGATATGGGTACAGAGTACTCCAAAAACATCTGCAACGAGCCATTGTTTCCTGAAAGCTATTCAGTGCCTGGAAGATAAGGAAATTATCCCCGCAGCTGTCGACACTGACTTTGGAAGATCACTTTTTGAGGAAGCTTTGTGGCGAGTCAGGTGTGCTTTTTTTGAACAAGCACTGGATATCAGTAAGGTTTCAGTTCTGGAGAGTATCGTTGAAGAACTTCAGCTGCCAATGGGAAAGATCGAACGGTTCATTAATGATGGAACTGCACTGGCTGCTTTGATGAGTGATATAGAGCAAAAGGAATTATTAAAGCTGGAGGGTAGCCCTACTTATATATTGAATGACGGTCGTCAAAAATTATATGGCAATGTTGGCTATCGTGTTATCGAGGCGAATGTAATCGAATTGCTTGAGGATGATGATAAGCAGTTAAGCTGGTGCTAGTGTATGTTCCAGGGCTTATACTGTAAGCATGCTAATAACGAATAGAACATCAGTGCCTGCGTACGATACAAAGAACCAGCGCACGATAAACAAGTACCTGGAAATATATGCTGAACCTGAGTCACACTGGGGAGATAAATCCTTATCTCAGTTTGCAGATAGATGCTGGGATTACGTCGTTGCGATTCCCGCCTGCGGTGAATTTGAATATCTTCCCGGTGCACTGGAATCTATAACACAATGCCGGGCAGTCACTGATAATACCAGTGTACTTTGTATTGTCATCCTGAATGGGAACCAGGCCAGAGAAACAGAATTTAAAGTCAGCAACCAGAACATGCGCGCCTGGTTCAGCAGGTACTGCGAAGTAAAAGCAGCGTCTCTTAACCCGCCTAGTAGTTGTCCGCAGACGCTTATGACGTGGCGAAATATAGACATCCTGCTTGTCGAGCGTTGCAAAGAACCATGGCTGGTTCCGGCTGACCAGGGTGTCGGGCTGGTGCGAAAAATTGCTGCAGATATCGCACTGCGATTGATCAGTGCCGGCAAGGTTGCCAGCCCCTGGATACATAACACCGATGCGGATGCCAGGGTGCCTGATGATTATTTTCTCAGTCTGCCAGAAACGCATCGTGATGCTAATGCTAATGCCCTTCATCCTGCTTGTTTTGTCTATCCTTATCAGCATATCCCTGATCCAGAAATGGACACTAAAGATCATCAACGATATTGGCCTGCGGTAAGTGATTATGAACTATGGCTTCGCTATTACGTGGCCGGTTTGCAATGGGCAGGGTCCTGTTATGCATACCCATCAATCGGTAGCTTGCTGGCATGCAATAGTCTTGCTTATGCCAGG
>JASJFV010000106.1:0-4476 GCA_033791885.1 Gammaproteobacteria bacterium
GGCATGAATACGTCGGCTTTGCAGACTGATGATCGTCTATCTACAGGCAGAGTAAGTATAGAACTGCATGATGGTGAACCGGAATACGATATAGTTGAACCGGCTGCCTACGATGCAATTGAAGAATTGCCTGGGTGTGAACCGGTTTGCCAGTTTCTTTATCACGGCAGTCTGGCCATCAGAAATGATATTTCCCGCCGGGCACTTGAACAGCTAAAAAGCTGCCAGCCGACAACGGTGTTTGTTGATGTGAATCTGCGCAAGCCCTGGTGGGATAAACTTGTTGTCACCGAACTGCTGAAAGGAGCTGACTGGGTAAAACTCAATAATGATGAGTTCAATTTACTCTATGCTTCAAATGATACCGGGAAAAATACCTTGTCATCTTTCATTGATGAATACGGCTTACGGGGAGTGATTTTGACACATGGCAAAGCTGGTGCCGAGGTTATGACAGCGAATGCTGAACATCATAATATTAAACCAGATATAGCCGTTGAAGTTGTCGACTCAGTGGGTGCGGGAGATGCTTTTACTGCGGTGACAATCATGGGGCTTAACAACAACTGGTCATTAAAGACAACAATTCAGCGCGCACAGAATTTCGCCTCCGCGATAGTTGGTCAACGCGGTGCTACGGTCAAAGACCAGGGCTTTTACCAGGACTTTTTAAATGCCTGGGATAACAATTAGAAAGGGAATAGTGTTTTATGTATGAACAGGTTTCACATTCATTACTGAACCAGATACTCGACGAAATAAAGCCCGAGATTAGTAAACGTAATCTGTTGCGGTTTTATACCCGGCTGGGTGCCAACTTCTATGCCATCCATTCTTTATTTACGCATCTTTATGGTGAACGTGAAGATTTTCTACAGCAGATGGTCAGGCTGGTGGAGGTGCTGGCAACCCGCTATATAGAACGTGACGATGACCTTGAGGCACTGGATATTGAGCGTGAATCCAACCATAACTGGTTTCTCGATCAGAACTGGGTAGCCATGGCTTTATATGCCGATGGTTTTGCCGGAGACCTCGAAGGCATTCAAAAACATTGTTCTTATCTGCAGGAACTCGGCATTAACATGCTGCATATTATGCCCATGATGAAGTGTCCGGATGGTGCGAGTGATGGTGGCTATGCAATCAGTGACTTTCGTGATATCCATGAACGTTATGGAACAATGGATGATTTACGATCATTAGCCTCACATCTACTAAAGCGCGATATGCTGCTGACGCTGGATGTGGTGGTGAATCACACTTCGGATCAACATGAATGGGCGCTCAAGGCCAGGCAGGGTGATGCCAGGTACCAGGATTATTTTTACACTTTTCCTGACCGGGATATCCCCGACATGTTTGAAGAAACCATGCCCGAAATCTTTCCTGAAACTTCTCCCGGGAACTTCACCTATGATGAAACCATGAACAGATGGGTGATGACAGTTTTCAATAACTACCAATGGGATTTGAATTACAGCAATCCGGCAGTGTTTATTGAAATGGTGGACATCATCTTGTTCTGGGCCAACCAGGGAGCTGATGTAATACGGCTTGATGCGGTTGCTTTTTTATGGAAAAAAATAGGCACCATCAGCCAAAATGAGAGGGAAGCGCACCTGATTTTACAGTTGATGAAGGACTGCTGCCAGGTTACTGCGCCGGGTACTGTATTTATTGCTGAGGCAATCGTGACGCCTACCGAGATTGTCAAATACTTTGGCGAGGATGCTGTTATTGCAAAGGAGTGTGAGATTGCCTACAACGCTACCTTTATGGCGTTGTTGTGGGACAGTGTTGCCACCAAGAATGCCAAATTGCTAACCCATGGCATAAAAAGTCTGCCGACCAAGTTAAACGGAGCAACCTGGCTGAATTATGTGCGCTGTCATGATGATATCGGTCTGGGCTTTGATGATGTTGATATTGTTGCTGCCGGTTATCAACCGGTTTTTCACCGCCGTTTCCTGCTGGATTATTTTACCGGTAATTATGATGAATCTATTGCCAAAGGCGTTCCTTTTGGGCGCAACCTGAAAACTGGTGATGCCCGTATTTCTGGTTCACTGGCTTCGCTTGTTGGGCTTGAAGTAGCTATTCAGCAGAATGACCAGGAAATGATTGATAATTCAATCCAGATAATCCTTCTACTTCATAGCATGATCCTCTCTTTTGGAGGTATTCCTCTGCTTTACTATGGCGATGAAATCGGTACGCTAAATGATGATTCGTACCTGCAAGATGAAAACAAAGCAAATGACACTCGTTGGATTCATCGTCCCAAAATTGACTGGCAGAAAGCTGAATTACGTCATAAGCATGGAACTGTTGAACAACGTATATTTTCAGGCATACGGAAACAGATTACAGTAAGAAAAACAATTCCTGCTTTTGCTGATTTCAATAATCGGGAATTGATCGAAGTCGAAAATGAACATCTATTTGTTTTTATCAGAAATCACCCTGAACGTGAAAAAGAAGAAGTGCTGGTAGTTGCCAACTTCGATTCAAAACCGCAACATCTCAGTCTGGCAGATTTAGGGCATCGTGGACATTTTGAATATGCTCAGCTAAGAGACTTGATAACCGGGGAAATTCCGTCAATATTCAAAGATGAACTTGTAATACCGCCTTATAATTTTTACTGGCTTTCAGATTACAATTGATTAAAGGGGTCGGAGTGATTTTATTATAATCACTCCGACCCCTTTAATGGATTACGACCCAGCATTTGTGGTAGGGATTTAATCTTCAGTGTCAGTATTTTTCCAACTTCAGCTCTTCCCACATCCAACGACTGTCGTACGCTTTTCCTCCCTCCCTGGTCGCTCGGCGGAGCTCATTGTTTTCTAGATGTTTAAGCCATTCTATGACCTTGGCCCGGTCCTTTTTCCTGCTCGCACATTGTCGTGGGGTTTTGTCACCTAACACGGGGATGGGTTCGTCCAGACATTCGCGGTAGTATTGATCAAGATAATCCTCCGTTATCTGGGCAGCTAATTCGGGGTCAATAGTATCTGTAGGCTCCATTTTGCCATTGTTTTGCTGCTGAGTTTCATTCTCTGATAGCAGTTGTTCGGGAGTTTGAATCGTACTCAGGGCCGGGCCGATGAGACCGTGCAGGAGCGTTTCCAGCTTATCCTGTCCGAGCTGTGCCCGTTCCCTGGAATTGGTGGTTAGCTTCAGTACACCTGGTGACATTTCCAATGTGCCGCTAATCAACTGTTGGCCACCTTGAAAAGACTGAATAGAAATTCCTTTTTTTGCTTTATTTTTCGTCTTCTGCTCAGTCGGAAACCAGTTCCACGTGTGTTCGTCCGGATTGTCCCGCTCCCATCCAGTGGCGGCATCCAGCTTCGAGGCAATTTCTTCAAGCTGTTCGGCAAGAAAAGGAAAACGGCTCTCGGTAAACTCTAGCGCATCGCCTTCGTAGTTGACCATTTCAGGCAGAGGTGCGTGCAGGCCTTCCAGGGTATGTATGAGCCAGATAGAAGTGAAGAAAGGGCAGGCATTCTGCAGAAATTCATCATCAGGATTTACCGAAGCCAAAGCCCTGGTCTTCTTGTCAATTAACCGTTCGTACTCTTTGTTGAATTGTTTTCGAGACTTGCTGAGCACTTTGAGCAGGCTTTGCGCGGCTTCCCGGGGAAACGGCAGGATACCACCGGAAAAGATATGCTTGCCATTGCTCTCCAGTATACGGGCGGCGATCCGGTCCCACTTTACAAGGTTCTGCGTACCCATCTTCTCAAGGACGCGTATAGTCTCACCACCACGCACGATGTCACGCACGTCGCAATAATGGCCAGGGGAGACTTCCACAATCTCGTACAGGGAGAGTGTAGACTGCGCTAGCTGCTGCAGATAACGACGGCCACGAACACTTTCGCGCCAGCCACGGCGCTTCAGGTAGTCATCGACAATATTATTGTTGTCTGGCAATAAAGGGCGGCCAAGAAAATCTTCGAACATGATGCCGAACAGCATGCCATCAAAACCGTGTTCTATAATTTCCTGATTAAGATCTTCATAGCTGAGATCCAGGTGCTTGCAAACCGGGGCAATATGCTCGTCGACCACAATTGCATGTTTTTCCTGAAACTCTGGCTGCTCCAGCCACTTCATAATATTGTGTATAGCTTTATCAGTATCGCTTCGTTTACTCATGTTTTTCACTTCTTCTGTGGCCACATATCGACAGGTATTCTACATCAGGATTAATTGATTTTCTGATTGCATTTTATAAATGTACATAAGCAGAAATAACCGGGCCAGAGGGAAATATTCTTCGATGTTAGAAGTGCCCAAATTACTGAGGGCGGGCCATGTTTTATGATTTTTAACTTCCTTTCCTCTTTCCCCTTAATCCTTAATCCTTAGTTACTAGTCTTTGAATTACACTTGGAACTTGAAACTTGAAACTTCTTTCCTTTCCCCTTTCCAAACCGTCATTCCGGCGAAGGCCGGAATCCA
>JASJFV010000107.1:0-4002 GCA_033791885.1 Gammaproteobacteria bacterium
CACATAATGTTCAGGATAATATCGTGAGTGGTAAGGTGATTACAATGCTCAGAGTATTATTAAATAAAATAAAATTTTTAAGAATCTTTTTAGGTCATTAAATTTCACAGTTGCATCATGTTGGTGCGTAAATCGTTGCTCGAATGCAAAGGTAGGTTGTCGTCTGCCAGATTTGTGTAATAAAACTAAGACGTTGATGAAGTTAATACGATCTCATAGAACTGGAACGTTTATTGCAGGGTAGTTAGATATATAGAATTAGAAGTATATAATTAAAAATAGTTATAACGTTTTCTTACCGGGGCAGTCAATGGCGATTCGCGTTGCAATAAATCATAAAACAGAATATCAATATGACAGGTTAGTTAACCTGTCACCTCACATCGTTCGCCTGCGTCCGGCAGTGCATACACGCACGCCTGTCCACAGTTATTCGTTAAAAATATTACCAGAAGAGCATTTTATCAACTGGCAGCAGGATCCATATGGTAATTTTCTTGCACGCCTGACGTTTCCGGAGAAAACAAGGAAATTTTCAGTGGAAGTCAGTCTGGTCGCTGAAATGGTGGTAATCAACCCATTTGATTTTTTCCTCGATGAAGACGCTAATCATTATCCTTTTACATACGATAAAAATCTGGCAGCGCAACTGGCACCTTACACAACGATAAAAGCCAATGGACCATTGCTGAGAAAATGGCTTGCAGGTGTTGATCGCACACGCATGCAAACCAATGATTTTCTGGTGTCTTTAAATCAAAAACTTCAACAAGATATTGGTTACAACATTCGTATGGAGCCGGGTATTCAAAAATGCGATGAGACCTTAACGTTAAAACGCGGCTCATGCCGTGATACTGCCTGGCTACTTGTTCAAATTCTACGTCATCTTGGTCTTGCCTCGCGTTTTGTATCCGGCTATTTGATACAGCTTAAAGCTGATGAAAAATCGCTGGATGGACCTTCGGGTACGGACCAGGATTTTACCGATCTGCATGCCTGGGTAGAAGTCTACCTGCCGGGTGCTGGATGGGTTGGTCTTGACCCAACTTCCGGGTTATTTGCCGGCGAAGGGCATATACCGTTGGCATGTACACCGAATCCAATGAATGCATCACCAATTTCTGGCGCCAGTGATAAAGCGGAAGTCGAGTTTTATTTTCACAATGAAGTCACCCGTATTCATGAAGATCCCAGAGTAACACTGCCTTACAGTGAGCAGCAGTGGACAGAAATTAATACCCTGGGTGAACAGGTAGATAAAGAACTTGTGGAAAATGATGTACGTCTGACCATGGGCGGCGAACCTACCTTTGTCTCTATCGATGATATGGAAAGCGTGCAATGGAACACCGGGGCACTCGGTGATCACAAACGTGAACGTGCAGGTGATTTGTTTTTACGACTAAAGCAGCGATTTGCACCGGGCGGTGCTTTACAGTATGGGCAGGGCAAATGGTATCCGGGCGAAGTGCTACCACGCTGGGCGCTGGGTTGTTTCTGGCGCGCTGATGGTGAGCCGGTGTGGCATGATCCGAAATTAATTGCGCAAGAAAAAAATAATGAAAAATACGGTGCAGAAGATGCAAAACGTTTCATGCAAACCTTATGCTGTCATCTTAGTATTGATGACGAAGTCATAAAAACTGCTTATGAAGATATTTATTACTATCTTTGGAAAGAAGGCACCTTACCGACAAACGTGGACGTACTGAACAATAAGCTTGAGGAGGAAACGGAACGTGAGCGTTTGCGTCGGTTATTCGAAAAAGGTATCGGTGAAGTCTGCGGTTATGCTATTCCACTGAAATGGGACGCTGTGGCAAAGAAAAAAGGCTGGTCTTCCTGTCTGTGGTCCTTCAGACGTGGTGAAATGTTTCTGCTTCCGGGTGACTCGCCGATGGGATATCGCTTGCCGCTGGATTCTTTGCCCTGGGTAGAGAAGGATAAACGTTTTCCCGATCCCGAGCGTTGTACTTTTGAACCAAGAGGGCCTCTGGGTGATGTCTATGGTGAAGTGGCACGCCGGTATACCGAGTTTGAAAAAGCGCCAGGCAATCCGCCAGGATATCAGGAGCAGAAAATCGAGGCCGACACTACCAGAGCGAAAGGGTCAGCTGAAGATGCAAACAATGCAGAACTGATACACACAGCATTGTGTATAGAGCCGCGTAATGGACATCTCTATATTTTTCTGCCGCCGGTGACACATCTGGAACATTATCTTGATCTGGTACACTCGATCGAAAAAACTGCCGCTGAACTAAAAATTCCGGTTTTCATGGAAGGTTATGAACCGCCGCATGATCATCGATTGAAACGTTTCGCAATAACCCCGGATCCCGGTGTTATTGAGGTTAATATTCATCCGGCGCACAGCTGGAGCGAACTGCTGAGCAATACACAGGCGGTTTATCAGGAGGCGAGGCTGGCACGACTTGCAACTGAAAAATTTATGCTTGATGGTCGCCATACGGGTACAGGCGGCGGTAATCATGTCACCATTGGCGGCGCCACACCCGCTGATAGTCCCATGTTGCGCCGACCGGATGTTCTGCAAAGTCTGGTGACTTACTGGCAACATCATCCAGGTTTGTCCTATCTATTTTCCGGGCTGTTTATCGGTCCGACCAGCCAGGCGCCAAGAGTGGATGAGGCGCGTGACGACAGTTTGTATGAGCTGGAAATTGCCTTTCAGCAAATGCCCCAAGGTGAAACACCGTCGCCGTGGATTGTTGATCGCCTGCTCAGAAACCTGCTTGTTGATGTAAGTGGCAACACCCATCGTTCAGAATTTTGTATCGATAAACTGTATTCCCCCAACAGTGTTACCGGTCGCCTCGGTCTGGTCGAATTTCGTGCTTTTGAGATGCCGCCGCATGTGCAGATGAGTATGGTGCAGGTATTGCTACTGCGTTCATTGATAGCAAAGTTCTGGAAGCAACCATACAGAAAAAAACCGGTGTATTGGGGCACGGAGTTACATGACCGTTTCATGCTGCCACATTACGTATGGCAGGATATTCGCGATGTTGTATGTGATTTACAAGCAACAGGTTACCCGCTTAAGTTGGAATGGTTATTGCCATTCCAGGAATTTCGTTTTCCGCATATCGGTGATATTACACAGCAGGACATCCATCTTGAAATACGCACGGCGATGGAACCCTGGCATGTACTTGGCGAAGAGGTAACGGCACTGGGTACCTCCCGTTTTGTCGATTCAGCCGTTGAGCGTGTGCAGGTTAAGGTCACTGGTGTAACAGATGAGCGATATGTCGTTGCATGCAACTGTCGGCGTGTGCCATTGCGGCCGACTGGTCGCCGCGGTGAATTTGTCGGTGCTGTTCGCTTCAAGGCGTGGCAACCGCCATCAGGTTTGCATCCAATGATGGGCGTGCATACGCCACTGGTTTTTGATATTCTGGACACCTGGAACGAACATTCTATCGGTGGCTGCACTTATTATTCCGGTCATCCGGGTGGTCGGCATGAGGAAACATTCCCGGTTAATGCCAATGAAGCCGAGTCACGGCGTATCGCGCGTTTCAGGGATATCGGTCATACCGCGGGAAAATTCGAAGTGCCCGTGGAAGAGACCAGCCGAGATTATCCCTATACGCTTGATCTAAGAAAACTGTCACCATGTTGAATATTTGCCTTGCCTGTGACGAGGCCCATGAGTAAAGTCCCGTAATTAATTTTAACAGGCTAATAACAATATACCGTGAGCAATGTCATAACAGAATCCGTAAGACCTGAACTACCTCAGCTTTGTAAGGGTTATGGTGCTACGGCTAGCCATGATGAAATGTGCTCAGCGGATGGCGGTATTCGCGCTCACTGGCATTATCTCATGCAATCACTCAATGGCATGGGCAGTGGAGAATTACAGCGCCGGCGCGAAGAAGCCTGGCGGCTTATCCGTGAAAATGATGTCACCTATAATATCTATGGTGATAAAGACAGCATCAGCAGGCCATGGAAACTCGACCTGGTTCC